>NZ_BAAAHE010000007.1:300000-412490 GCF_039525035.1 Sporichthya brevicatena | reverse complement strand
CACCACCGACGGGTCGTTCCTCGCTCACCCATCAAATGCTACTGCACTCAAGCAGATATGCAGAACATATGTTCGAATAATAGCTTCATCGGGCGGCCGGCGCAAGACCGAAAAGCAACGACCGCAGCGCCGGCCGAGGCCGGTCGCTGCGGTCGTGATGCCGCGGGGTGAGACCTACTCCGCGCCGAGGGCGCGGGTGAAGCCGTCCGGGATGAGGATGTCGGAGCGGGAGAACTCGCTGACCTCGGACTTGCCGGTGGCGAGCATCGTGGAGTCGATCCCGGCGCGCAGGATGTCCAGGACGTTCTCGACCCCGGCCTGGCCGTTCGCGGCCAGGCCCCACAGGTAGGCGCGGCCGATCAGGACCGCGCGGGCACCGAGCGCGACGGCCTTGACCACGTCCGAGCCGCGGCGGATCCCGCCGTCGAAGAGCACCTCGATCTGCGAGCCGACCGCGTCCGCGACCGCGGGCAGGGCCCGGATCGCCGCGGGAGTGCCGTCCAGGTTGTTCCCGCCGTGGTTCGACACCGAGATCGCCGAGACCCCGGCATCCACCGCGCGCTTGGCGTCATCGACCCGGCACACGCCCTTGAGCAGGAACGGCCCGTCCCACTGCGAACGCAGCCAGGCCACGTCCTCCCACGACGGGGGCGGGGTCATCATCCACTCGCCGTACGCCTCGAAGAACCCCGGCGAGGGCTCCGTGCGCGGACGCACGTTCGGCACACCCAGGTCCGGCAGCTTGCCGGTCTTGGCGAAGGCCAGCAGCCACTGCGGACGGATCGCGACCTCGGGGGCGAACTTCACCGCGGTCTTCAGGTCGATCGACTGCGGGATCGAGGGCGAGCCCCAGTCCCGCTGGTGGGAGAAGGACCAGTCCAGGGTCAGGATGATCCCGGCCGCACCGGCCGCCCGCGCCCGGTCCAACCGCGCGACCATCACCTCCCGCGACCCGGACCAGTACAGCTGGAAGAACGTCGGCACCCCGGTCGCCACGACGTCCTCGATCGGCTTGGACGCGAACGAGGACAACCCCATCGCGATCCCCCGCGCCGCCGCGGCCCGGGCCACCGCCACCTCACCGTCGGGGTGCACGGCCTGCACACCCGTCGGAGAGATCAGCACCGGCATCGAGATGTCCTGACCCAGCACCCGCACGCCCTGCTCACGCTTGGCCGACGCACCGGCCACGTGCGGGGCGAACCCGAGCTCGCCGAACGCCTTGAGGTTGTCCTCCAGCGTCAGACCACGCTCCGACCCGGCGATCAGCGCCTTGTACACCGACCGCGGCAGCCGCCGCTTGGCCCGCCGCTGCGCCTCAGCGACCGTCTCGAACCAGGGGTTGCCCATGCGTGCTGTCCTTTCCCGAGCGACCCCCCAGAATCCCACGGGCCCCACGGCGCGCGCGAATCGGCAGCAGCGGTCGCCCGGTACGGGCCCGCAGGGCTCCGACCAGCACACCCGCGCCGTAGAGGACGTCCTCGGCCACGTGACCTGCGACGAAGCTCACCCGGTAGTTCGGGGGCCGGGAGGTCCACCCGGCGTGCGCCGGCCCCGCCGCGAGCAGCGCCAGGGCCGCGAACCGCGTCCGGCGCCGGGTCAGGCCGGCCAGCAGGAGGGGGCTGAGGAACTGGGTCGCATACGTGCCGGACGCCCGCGCGGTCTTCGCCGTCCGGTCGGCGACCGCGCCGACCGTCCCGGCCGCCGGCAGCCCCGCCCCGGCGCGGACGCGCCGCTCGTCCAGCACCGCCCCGGCGAACGCGGCCGCCGCGAGCCCCGGCCGCCGCGCGAGCAGCGCCCCGAGGCCCGCCGCCGTCCACGGCTCCAGGACCAGCGGCGACATCGCGCCCGGGTGCCGCCGGCTCAGCGGCCCCGCCGACGTCCCGTAGTGGAACCGTCGCGCCAGCACGCCGCGCCAGGTCGCGGGCTCGACGTGCTCCACCCGCACCGTCGGCTCGTAGCGCACCCGCCACCCGGCCTCGACCAGCCGCCAGATCAGGTCGACGTCCTCGCCGTACCGGAGCCGCTCGTCGAACGCCTCCGCACTGGAGATGTCATCTGCACTGGAGATGTCATCTCCAGTGCAGTCGAGCAGGGCCGCGCGGCGGGCCAGGAGCGCCGCGGTGGGGACGTAGGAGACCGGGGTACCGGGCGCGACCCGGGCCACGCGGGGACCGAGGTCGAGGGCCCCGCGAGCGCCGGCCGGGGCACCAGGGGCGGCGACGATGCGCGGCGCCACCGCGGCGACGGCGGGATCGATCAGGTGGCCGGCGAGGGCGTCGATCCAGCCCGGGGACGGGACGCAGTCGCTGTCCAGGAACGCGACGTAGTCGGTCGTCACCGCCGCGAGGCCGGTGTTCCGCGCCGCCGCGGGCCCGCCGTTGACCTCGCGCCGGATCAGGCGCGCCCCGCAACCCGCGGCGACCTTCGCGATCGCGGCCGGGTCGGGCGAGGCGTCGTCGACGACGAGGACGGGGTACGCGTCCCCAAGCGCCCGCAGACAGTTCTCCAGCGCCGCCGCCCGGCCGTGGACCGGGATCAGCACCGTCACCGGCACCCCGGCGACCGGGAGCGGCCGCGGATGCGCGAGCCCGGCATCGATCAGCCGCCGCGCGAGCGCTCCCCCGTTGGCGGTGCGCACGACCCCGCCCCGCAGTTCCGCCAGGGCACCGACCCCCGCCGGTCCGAGCCGCAGCACCCGCCGCGGCACGCCGCCGACCACCACGCCGTCACCGATCTGACGCAGCGTCGGATCGAACTCGACGCGGGTGCCGACCGGCACCCCCGGGAGGGTCACAGCCCGAGGCCGGCGTCCACGGGAACGATCGCGCCCGTCATCGCGCCGGACTTCTGGCTCGCGAGGAAGGCCACCACGGCGGCGACCTCGTCCGGGTGGAGCAGTCGGTCCTGCGGCGCCTGCCTGGCGAACTCCGCAGCGGCGGGCAGGTCGTAGAGCCGCGCCGACTCGGCGAGCATCTCCGTGTCCGTCGACCCCGGGCTGACGGCGTTCGCGGTGATCCCGGAGTCGCCGAGCTCGACGGCCAGCGCGCGGATGAAACCCGTGATGCCGGCCTTCGCCGCGCAGTACGCAGCCAGCTTCGGCAGCCCCCGCGTCGCGCCGGCGGAGGCGATGGCGAGGAACCGCCCGCTCCGCGGCGCGGGCCGGTTGAGCATCGCCGGGATCGTCACCCGGGCAAGGTTCAGGACCCCGTCGAGATTCACGTCGAGCACGACCTGCTCGGTCTCCACCGACGTCTCCCAGTGCGGCGCTCCCCCGCCCATGGCGCCCGCGCACGCGATCGCGACGTCGATCCCGCCCCACCGCCGCTCCGCGTCGGCCACCGCGGCCTCCAGCCGCGTCAGGTCGCGGACGTCCGCGACGAAGGCCGCCGCGCCACCCGCGCCGGAGTCGTTCGCGAGCTTCACGACCGCGTCCAGGTCCGCCGTCGTCGCCAGCGGGTACCCCAGCGCCGAGTCGTCGGTCACCGCGTCGACGCAGAGCACCGAGTAACCCTGCCGCGCGAGCTCAGCCACCGTCGCGGCCCCGATCCCCCGCGCGGCACCGGTGACGATCGCGACCCGTCCCGCGCTCATGACGCGACCCCTTCCGCCGTTGCGTCCGAAGATGTGGTCGCAATAGCAGCCACATCGTCGGACGTCCGCTCCACGAACGCGACGAGGTCGTCCGTCAGGCGAGCGAGCAGTGCCCGGCCCTCCTCGGCGGACGCGCCGACGGGGTTGCCGAGGATCCCGTTCGCGCTCGCGGCCCGGATGCCCTGGGCCCGCAGCAGCGGGAGGATCTCGGGCAGCGGGGCGGAGTTGCCGGGCTCGGCGAGCTCCAGGCGGACCCGCCGCGGGTCGAGGTGGAGCATCAGGGACGTCTCCGCCCGGCCGGCGTGGGCGTCGCCGGTCCAGCGGGGCTCGAAGAACCGGACGTCCCGGCCCTCGGCCCGCAGCTGCGTCACGGCGGCCCGCAGGCCCTCGCCGTTGCCGCCGTGCCCGGAGACGAACAGCACCCGACGGAACGTGTCGGTCGCCGAGCGGGCCAGTTCGACCAGGACGTGCGTCAGCGCCTCGGTCCCGATCGAGAGCGTGCCCGGGAACCCGGCGTGCTCCCCGCTGGCGCCGAACGGCAGCGGAGGCGCGACGACGACGTCGGGCCGCCGGTCCGCGAGGCCCTCGCAGAGGGCCACCGCGATGTCGGTGTCCACCGAGTGCGGCAGGTGCGGGCCGTGCTGCTCGGTCGAGCCGAGCGGAACGGCCAGGACCGCCGGGCCGACCTCGCCGGCGACCTGAGGCCAGGTCAGGTCAGCGAGACGCAACGAAGCCCGCCAGGGGGCTGGCGTCGCAGGCCCGGTCGGGCGGGGTGGTCAGGCCGGTGAGCGAGTCCGGGCGCGGGCCGATGCTGACGGGCACCGGACCGGTCGGCTTGCGGCCGCCCGGCTTGGAGTGGTCCACCGGCGACTTCGGGGCCGACGTGCGGTCCGCCGCCGCGAGCGCGTGCTCGCCGTGGCCCCGGACGCACTCGGGGTCGGGCCCGTCGAGCGGAAGCCCCGTGAAGAACTTGGCCGCCATACAGCCACCGCGGCACGAGTCGTACGCCGAGCAGGACGAGCACGCCCCGCCGGTCTGAGGCTCGCGCAGGTGGGCGAACAGGTCCGACCTCCGCCACACGCCGGCGAAGCCGCCCGGGTCGAGGACGTTGCCCGCGAGGAACTCGGGGTGGATCGCGAACGGGCACGCGTAGACGTCGCCGACCGGGTCGATCAGGCAGACCACACGCCCGGCCCCGCACAGGTTCAGCCCCGGCAGTGCCGAGCCGTAGCCCGCGAGGTGGAAGAACGAGTCCCCGGTGAGGACGTTGTCGCCGCGGTCGAGCAGCCAGTCGTAGAGCGCGCGCTGCTGGTCGGCGAACAGGTGCATGTCGTCCCAGACGTCCGCGCCACGGCCCGAGGGACGGAGCCGCGTCAGGCGCAGCGTCGCTCCGTACCGCTCGGCGAGCGCGGCGAAGTCGTCCAGCTGACCGACGTTCTGACGCGTCATCACGACGGAGATCTTGGCGTTGGAGAACCCGGCCGCCGCGAGGTTGTCGAGGGCCCGCAGCGCGGTGTCGAACGACCCCGTCCCGCGGACCGCGTCGTTGATCTCGGCGGTCGCGCCGTCGAGCGAGATCTGGACGTCGAGGTAGTCGTTCGCCGCGATGCGCGCCGCCGCCGCGGGCGTGATGCGCGAGCCGTTCGTCGAGAACTTCACGCCGACCTTGTGCGCGGTCGCGTAGTCGAGCAGCTCGAAGAAGTCGGGCCGCACGGTGGGCTCGCCGCCGCCGACGTTGACGTAGAAGACCTTCATCGCCTCGAGCTCGTCGATCACCGCCATGCACTGGGCGGTGGTGAGCTCGCGCGGGTCGCGACGACCCGAGCTGGACAGGCAGTGGACGCACGCCAGGTTGCAGGCGTACGTGAGCTCCCAGGTCAGGCAGATCGGGGACTCGAGCCCGAGGGCGAACTCCTCGATCAGGGGACGCGGCGAGGTCGGCGCGGTCATCAGCCCTCCCGGGCGGTGATCATCTGGGTCTCGGCCAGGCGCGCCAGGGCGGCGCGGTACGTCGGCAGCTCGGCCTCGCCGACGCCGGCCGCGGCGCAGGCCTCACGGGCACTGGCCGACCCACCCAGCTGCTGCACGACGGCGAGCAGCTCACGGCTGCGCAGGAACGACAGCCGACGGGTGTCGAAGCTGTAGAGCAGGGCCCCGAAACGCTCCGGACGGATCTCCACCCGCGGGTGGAGATCCCAGGCGGCGTCGAGGTCGAACGAGGGCCTGCCGGCGATGGGACTGGGCGCCTTAGTAGACACCGCACATGCCGTCGATGGAGACGTCCTCGACGAGCAGGTCCTCGGCGACGACCTCGTCGGCGACGTCGGTGGCGGGGGCGTCGACCTGGGGCTCGAGCATGGTGCGCTCCTCGGGATCTCGCGCGGAAAATTTCGTGCAGCAGGACCAACTGTAATCGGCTCACCTGCGACTACTCTCCCGCGCATGGCGCAAGCGGACCCCGGCCCTCGCATCCTGATCGTCGGCGCCGGCTTCGGCGGGGTCGCCATGGCGATCGAACTGCGCAAACACGGCTTTTCGGACATCACCGTCCTTGAGGGCGCTCCGGAGCCCGGGGGGACGTGGTTCCACAACAGCTACCCGGGCGCGGCCTGCGACGTCCCGAGCCCGCTGTACTCCTTCTCGTTCGCCCAGCGCACCGACTGGACGCACCTGTGCTCCCCGCAGCCGGCGATCTTGCGCTACCTGCAGGAGGTGACCCGCAGCTTCGGCATCGAGCCCCTGATCCGGTTCAACTCCCTCGTCCAGGACTGCACCTGGGACGGCGACGCCCGGCAGTGGACGGTCCGCACCGCGGACGGCGCGGAGCACGTCGGGGACGCGCTCGTGATCGCGACGGGCCAGCTCCACCAGCCGGTGATCCCCGACCTGCCCGGGCGGGACGTCTTCACCGGTAAGCAGTTCCACTCCGCCCGCTGGGACCACGACTACGACCTGACCGGCAAGCGCGTCGCCGTCATCGGGTCGGGCGCGAGCGCCGTGCAGTTCGTCCCCGAGATCGCCCCGAAGGTGGCCCGCCTGACCGTCTTCCAGCGGACGGGCAACTGGTTCCTGGCCCGGCGCAACCGGCCGTACCCGTTCCCGATCCGCTGGGCGATCGAGCACGTCCCGTTCGTCCAGCCGGCGCTGCGCAACTTCTACTACTGGTACGCCGAGTTGCTGACCGCCTCGATCCGCCACCCGCGGACGCTCGGCAAGGTCGTCGGCCTGCGCTCCGCCGCCTTCATGAAGCGCAAGGTCAAGGACCCGGAGCTCCGCCGGAAGATCTGGCCGGACCACACCTTCGGCTGCAAGCGCGTGCTGTTCTCCAGCCATTTCCTGCCCGCGCTGACCCGCTCGAACGTCGACGTCGTCACCGAGAAGATCACCGGGCTGACCGAGACCGGTGTCCGCACGGCGGACGGCCGCGTGACGGACGTCGACTGCGTCATCTGGGCCACCGGGTTCGCGACCAACGACTTCATGTTCCCGATGGAGATCCGCGGCCGGGACGGACTCGACCTGCGCGAGGTCTGGGCGAAGGGCGCCCACGCTCACCTCGGCATCACCGTGCCGGGCTTCCCCTCGATGTTCGTCCTCTACGGCCCGAACACGAACACCTCGGGCGGCTCGATCATCTGGTACCTCGAGCAGCAGGCCGCCTACGTGCGGCAGGCGCTCGAACTCGTCCGCGACCGGAACGCCGCCGCGATCGAGGTCAAGCCCGAGGTCGAGGCGGCCTCCGACGCCGCGCTGCAGCGCCGCTTCGCCGGCACGGCCTGGCTCGCCTGCGACTCCTGGTACCGCGACTCCGACGGCCGGATCGTGGCCAACTGGCCCGGCTACATGCGCGACTACCTCGCCGCGGTCAAGGAGATCAACGGCAACGACTTCGAGCTCGTCAGCTGATCCTGCGCCGCGTAGGCCAGGGCGACGCGCTCGGGATCGACGGCGCCGTAGGCGGTGGTCCGCTGCCGGGTCGGACGCCCGACGCCGGCCGCGATCTCGTCCAGCTCCTGCGGTGACCGCCGCGAGCCGTGCTCGGAGCCGGCCATGCGCGAGATGGTCTCCTCCATCAGCGTCCCGCCGAGGTCGTTGACCCCCGCCCGCAGCGTCGCCCGCGTGCCCTCGACGCCGAGCTTCACCCAGGACGTCTGGATGTTGTCGATCCGCCCGTGCAGCAGCAGTCGGGCCATCGCGTGAACGGCCAGGTTGTCGCGCGCCGTCGGACCCGGCCGGGCGACGCCGGCGAGGTAGAGCGGCGCGCTGGTGTGGACGAACGGCAGCGGGACGAACTCGGTGAACCCGCCGGTCTCGTCCTGCAGCCGCGCCAGGAGCTTGAGGTGCGCGACCCAGTGCTCCGGGGTGTCGACGTGGCCGTACATCATCGTGGAGCTCGAGCGGATGCCGACGGAATGCGCCGTCGTGACGACGTCGATCCACGCCGCCGTCGGCAGCTTGCCCTTCGTCAGCACCCAACGGACCTCGTCGTCGAGGATCTCCGCCGCAGTGCCCGGGATGGTGTCGAGCCCGGCCTCCCGCGCGGCGGTCAGCCACTCGCGGACCGACATCCCCGCCTTCGTCGCCCCGTTGACGACCTCCATCGGGCTGAAGGCGTGCACGTGCATCTGCGGCACGCGCTCCTTCACCGCCCGCACCAGGTCGAAGTACGCCGTGCCCGAGAGCTCCGGGTCGATCCCACCCTGCATGCAGACCTCGGTCGCGCCGACGCCCCACGCCTCGGCCGCGCGGTCCGCCACCTGCTGGAGGGAGAGCGAGTACGCGTCGGCGTCCGTGCGCCGCTGCGCGAACGCGCAGAACCGGCAGCCGGTGTAGCAGACGTTGGTGAAGTTGATGTTCCGGTTGACGACGTAGGTGACCTCGGGCCCGTTGACGTCGGCGCGGATCGCGTCGGCCAGCGCCGCCAGCGCTTCGAGCGCCGGGCCGTCGCAGGTCATCAACGCGAGCGCCTGAGCGTCCGTCAGATCGGCGGGCGAACGCTCGGCCGACCGCAGCGCGGCGGCGACGTCGCCGTCGAGTCGCTCGGGGGCGGTGCTCCCGGGCGGACCGATCCGGCGCGCGTCCTCGCGGACCGCCTCCCAGTCGCCGTAGGCGGCGTCGAAGTCCGACCGCGTCTCGGTGCGCCGACCCTCGGTGTCGATGGCGGCGTGCAGGTCGACCCGGCCGGTCTCGGTCAGCCGCTCCGGCTCCTGCCAGGGCCGGCCGACCGGCCGCACGCCCGGGCGGACGAGGCCGTCGGCGCCAGCCAGCGCCGCCACGTGCGGGGCGACGCGGGGGTCGATCCAGGGCTCTCCCGCCCGGACGTACTCGGGGTGGACGGTCAGGCGCGGCGTGAGGGTGAACCCCGCTTCCGCGGTGGCGGCCGCCAGGACGTCGCGCGCCGGCCAGGGCCGCTCCGGGTTGACGTGATCGGGGGTCAGCGGCGAGACGCCACCCCAGTCGTCGACGCCGGCGCCGAGCAGCGCGGCGAGCTCGTCGGGCGCGGAGAGGTTCGGCGGGGCCTGGATGCGCATCCGCGGCCCGAGCACGACGCGCGCCGTCGCGACCGCGGCCAGGTACTCCCCGAAGCCGACGTCCGGCACGGAGCGCATCGCGGTGTCCGGCTTCGCGCGGAAGTTCTGGACGATGACCTCCTGCACGTGCCCGTACGCCCGGGCCACGCGGCGCAGCGCGAACAGCGACTCGGCCCGCTCCAGCGGTGTCTCGCCGATGCCGATGAGCAGCCCGGTCGTGAACGGCACGTTGAGGCGGCCCGCGTCCTCCAGGACTCGCAGCCGAACGGCCGGGTCCTTGTCGGGCGAGCCGTGGTGCGCGCCCCCGGGTTCGGAGAACAATCGGGTCGCGGTCGTCTCCAGCATCATCCCCATCGACGGCGAGACCGGCTTGACGCGCGCAATCTCCTCCCACGTCATCACGCCGGGGTTGAGGTGCGGGAGCAGGCCGGTCTCCTCCAGCACGCGGATCGCGAGGGCGCGCAGGTAGTCCAGCGTCGAGTCGTACCCGGCCTCGGTCAGCCACTGCTGCGCCACCGGCCAGCGGTCCTCGGGACGGTCGCCGACCGTGAACAGCGCCTCGGTGCAACCGAGCTCCGCGCCGCGCCGGCAGAGATCGAGCACCTCGTCGACGGACAGATACGGATCCACGCCCTCACGGCGCAACTGACCCGGCGTCACGGTGAAGGTGCAGTAGTGGCAGCGGTCGCGGCAGAGCCGCGTCACCGGCACGAAGACCTTCGGCGAGTAGGTGACGACGCCCGGCCGGCCCGCGGCCTCGAGCCCCGCGTCGCGGACCCGGGCGGCGGTGGCCGTCAGGTCCGCCAACGCCTCCCCGCGGGCGCCGAGCAGTTCGGTCACCTCGGAAACGTTCAAGGTCGCCCCGTCGCGGGCCCGGCGCAGTGCGCGCCGCAGTCCCGCGTTCACCGGCGCTCCCGGGTCTCGGACGCGCCGGCTCGTCGCTCGGCCGGGGCGAACCGCTCCAGCACCGCGCGCGCGGCGGGCAGGTCGATCGCTCCGTCGCCGAGCTCGGTCGCGAGGGTGTCGGCGAGCAGGGCCTCCAGCCCGAAGCCGGCGACGGTCTCGGCCTCGATCTCGTCGGCGCGGTCGAGCACGAACACGTCCGCGACGTCGCGCAGCAGGCTCGCGGCCGCCGACGCGGTGTGCGAGAGCCCGACCGACCGCAGCAGTCCGGCTCGGGTGTCCGCGCGGTGCTGCTCACCGGCAGCCCTGATCGGCACCCCCGACACGACCGGCGTGACGGCGACGACCGGGGCCTGACTCGCACGCAGCGCCTCGCGGACGCCCGGCAGCGCGAGGATCGGGCCGACGCTCGCGAGTGGGTTGCTCGGCGCGATCACGACGAGGTCGGCGGTGAGGATCGCCTCCAGCACGCCCGGGGCGGGCGCGGCGGTGTCGGCATTGCGGTAGGAGATCGCGCGCACCTCGTCGCGCGAGCGACGGGCCACGTGGAACTCCTGGAAGTGCAGGAGCTCGCCGGCCGCGGTCAGGACGTAGGAGGTCACCTCGTCCTCGGTCATCGGCAGCACCGGCGTCGCGACCCCGAGGCCCGCGGCGAGCCGCCGCGTCACCTCCGCCAGGCCGACGCCGTCACGGAGCAGCCCGGTGCGGAACAGGTGCGTCCCGAGGTCGAGGTCGCCGAGGTTGAACCACGGGTCGCCGCCGAGCGCACGCACGGCGGCCATCGCCCGCCAGGACTCCCCCTGCACGCCCCACCCGCGCTCGAGGTCCTGCCGACCGGAGAGGGCGTAGAGGGTGGTGTCGAGGTCCGGACAGACCCGCAGGCCGTGCACCCAGAGGTCGTCCGCGGTGTTGACGACGACGGTCAACGCACTCGGTTCGGTCAGTTCGGCGAGCAGCGCCCGCCAGAACCGCGACGCGCCGACGCCGCCGCCCAGTCCCACGATCACCCGCGGACCTCCCTGTGGTGGGTGTAGCCGCTCATGCTCCGTGACCTCGGCCGCGTGCGCCATGGACGGACGGACGAAGGTGCCGGTGTCGCCTTGTACGCGGCTCCAAGCGGGGCTGCCGATTCAGGCGCCGGGGGTCTGTTCCCGCAGCGCCCAGGACTCGAGGGCCCACCACACCTCGATGAGGGTCTCGGTGTCGTCGAGGTCCGCCCCGGTCAGCTCGGCGTAGCGGGCGAGCCGGTACCGGACGGTGTTGACGTGGACGGACAGCGCCGCCGCCGTCTCCGCGATGTGCCGCCGGCAGGCGAGGAAGGTGCGGACCGTCGACAGGACGATGCCCGCCGTCGCGCCGGTGGCCAGGACCGGCGTCGCGTACCGGGCGAGCAGGGCCTCGGAGAGCTCGCCCTCCTCGACGACCGCGATCCGGATCGAGAGCGTGTTGTTGTCGACCAGACCCTGCCGCTGGAACCGGGCGGCGACGTTGAGCAGTCGCGTCGCCTCGCCGAAGGCCTGGGGGAACCCGGCGGGCGGGACGGGGCCGGAGACGGCCAGCACGGCGCCGTCGGCCTCCACCGTGGGCCGCTTCGCGGTGACGGCGACGACGTCCCCGTCGATCCACCCGATCAGCGGCCGGAAGGTCGACGTCGCGCCCGAGTACTCCAGTCGCCGCGACAGCGCGTGCCGGTGCTCCTCGGGATGCCGACCGCGACTGACCCAGTACTCGGCGTCGGGCACCAGTCCGTAGGCCACGCCGCCGACCAGGACCTCGGCGGGCAGCAGGGTGCCGGTGAGCAGTCGCTGGAGGAAGGCGAGCCGCTCCTGCTCGTCGCGGCGCGCGAACTCGATGTCGATCTGCTGCCGCTCGGCGACGACCTCGGTGGAGTAACGGTCCGTCAGGTCCCAGAGCAGCCGCGTGGCGTGGAGGACGTCGACGGCCGGGATCTGCAGGTCGGTCGCCGTCGCCAGGAACTCCTCGCGGAGCAGGCCCATCACCGCGCGGTACGCACCGACGACGACGTCGGCCGGAATGCCCTGCAGCGCGCGCTGGCCGCCGGACTGCCGCTCGGTCTCCTCGGCCTCGGCCGGCAGGTCCGGGCTCCCCCGCAGGACCGACACGACCCGCAGGACGTTGCGGCGGGCCGAACTCCGCAGCGAGGGCAGCGGGATGCGGTCGTACCCGGCGAACTCGCGCACGGCCTTCACCTGGGCGGTGACCAGGGCTTCCTCGCGCTCCATCAGCGCGTCGGCAACCGCGGTCAGGCTGCGCGGGGTGGCGTCGAGCACCCGTCCTCCTCTTGGAGCGGCCTACAAATCGAGGGGCCACCGTTCGTAGCGGACTCCATTGTGACCCCGGTCTCACTCACGAACCATGAACGGCACAAGCCGGGCATGTCGACGTCTCGGTTTCTCGTCCCGGTCAACCGACGCGGCGAACCGACCCGGCCCCCCACACCTTCGAGGAGACCCACGTGCGAGTCCACTCCAGGCGCTTCCTCACCGCGACCCCGATCGTGCTGAGTGCGGCGCTCGTGCTGAGCTCCTGCGGCGGCGGCACCAGCGACAACGACGCCGCGGCGGCGAACGCCGCACAGCAGGAAGCCGTCGTCACCGACCCGGCCGGGGCGCCGGTCGACGCGGCCGGCACCGACTCCGCGGCCGCGGACCCCGCCGCCGCACCGGTTGCAGACGCCGCGGGCGAAGCCGCCGCGGGGCAGGCGCCCGTCACCGGTGCGGCCGCGCCCGTGGAGTCGGCCGGTTCGGCCGCGACCAACGCCTCGGCGAAGAAGGCCAAGACGTCGTCGAGCGGCTCGAGCAAGGGCGCCGCCGGCACCTCCCTCGGCGGCCTGACGAGCATCGACACCGCCGCCGAGCGCGCCGCCAACGAGCGCCTCGCGGCACAGCGCAACGGCGCGACCGACATGGGCGTCACCAAGGACTCGATCAAGCTCGGCACCGTCGGCATGTACGGCATGGCGCTGGGCAACCTGCTGATCGGTCCGATCGCCGCCGGCATCAAGGCGACGTTCACCTCGATCAACGACCGCGGCGGCGTCCTCGGCCGGCGGCTGTCGCTGGTCGAGTGCGACGACGGCCCGGGCGAGGTGTCCCGGTCCAAGGCCTGCATCAAGAAGCTGATCGGCCAGGACAAGATCTTCGCGTTCCTCGGCTACACGAGCTGGGCGTCGGCGTCGATCCACTCCGACCTCGCGCAGTACAAGATCCCCGCCGTCGGGACCTGGGCCTACTCCCAGACCGAGTGGCAGGACCCGTACATGTTCCCGACGCACATGTCGATGGTTCACGAGGCGATGACCAACGCCCACTGGGTCAAGAACGTCATCAAGCCCAAGACGTACGGCCTGCTCTGTCTGACCAGCCCCGAGATGCAGCTCTCCTGCAGCGAGGTCCAGCGGATCCTCGACGCCTCCGGCGCGAAGATGGTGAAGAAGGTCGACGTCGGCATCACGGAGACGTCGATGTCCGGTCAGGTCCTCGCGATGCGCGCGGCCAACCCCGATCACGTCATCCACTACGTGATCAACGCGGCGACGACGACGAAGTTCCTCGTCGAGGCGGCGCAGCAGAACTACTACCCGCCGAAGGGCATCTCCGGTAACCACATGGCCGGCGAGATCATCGGCTCCCTGTTCGGCAAGCACCCGGCCGGCCGTTACTGGACCAACACGACGTACAAGCTCTGGGGCACCGAATTCATGGCGATCATGAACCGCTACGCCCGCGGCAACAAGGGCCTGAACCACCACATCGTCCAGGCCGCCTACGTCGGCGCCCTCGTGTTCGAGCGGGCTGCGAAGGCCATCGGCCCGAACCTCACCCGCGAGCGCCTCATGGCCCAGCTCGGCAACGGCGACGTCTACGCCGCCGACGCCTCCCTGGAACAGAGCTGGTCGTGGAACAAGGCCGAACGCGGCGGCACCGGCGCCGCACAGACCTGGAGCGACAAGCAGGGTCAGGGCCGCGAGTACATGTACAAGTACGAGAACACGAACACGATCGCCAACCCGGACGGCAGTCCCTCGGGCTTCGCCCCCGACAAGGACCAGTTCGTCATCTACACCAACAAGTGAGGCTCTGACCGCCGCTCCTCCGGGCGGGCACCGGGTTCCCCGGTGCCCGCCTTTCGTTCGGCAGCGCCCCGGGGGACGGTTTCACTGGCTGCGGCCGTCTTCACTGGCTGCGGCCGTCTCCACTGGCTGCGGCCGTCTCCACTGGCTGCGGCCGTCTTCACAGGCTGCGGCCGTCTTCACTGGCCCCGCCCAGCTGGTGAAGCAGGGGCTCGACTTGTGAAGACGTCGCCCGGGTCGCCGGGTAGCGCCCCCGGGGACGGCTTCACTCGCTGGGGACAGGCTCTACTCGCCCGGCCTGGCGAGTGAGGCCTGGCGCCGGCGAGTGAAGCGCACGCGCCGGCGGTCAGCGGGTCGTGCGCTCGAGGATGGTGACGACGGCGACGGCCTCGTGGTCGCCGAGGATCCCGCCCGAGTTCTGGGCGAGGGCGAGGCGCGCGCCGGGGACCTGGCGGGCGCCGCAGCGGCCGCGCAACTGGTCGGTGAGCTCGACGATCTGGCCGCACCCGGTGGCGCCGACGGGGTGGCCTCGCGAGAGCAAGCCACCGCTGGGATTGACGGGCCGCCGGCCGCCGGGGCCGGTGATGCCGTCGCGGAGCAGACCGAGCGCGCCGCCCTCGGGGCACAGCCCGATCTCCTCGAGGCAGAACAGCTCCGCCGGGGCGGCGGCGTCGTGGACCTCGACGACGTCGACGTCGTGCGGGCCGACGCCGGCCTGGATGAACGCCTTGGCGGCGGCGAGGCCGGCCGGGAAGTCCGCGGTGGTCGGGTCGTTGCTGACGATGCCCTGGCCGGCGACGCGCACCACCCGCCGGCCGAGTCGCTTCGCGAGCCGGTCGGAGACGACCACGACCGCCGCGGCGCCGTCACCGATCGGGGCGCACATGGACAACCGCAGCGGGTCGGAGATCACCCGGCCGCCGAGCACCTCCTCGACCGTCGTCGGCGTCGTGAACTGGGCCTTGGGGTTGAGCGCCGCGAACGCGCGGGACTTCACGACGACGCGGGCGAGGTCGGTGACGTCGCCGCCGGCCTTCTCCAGGTACACCGCACCCTTGTGCGCGTAGTGGTCCATGAACGCGGACGCGGTGGGCGCCGACTCCCCCGCCGGGCGCGGTTCACCCAGCGTCGTGGTCGCGACCAGCGTGCGCATGTCCGGCCGGCGCAGGGTGTCGGTGGCGGAGGCGAGCGCCCCGAAGACGCGCGCCTTGTCGGGCACGGTCATCTTCTCGACGCCGACGGCCAGCGCCGCGTCGAGCATCCCGCCCCGCACCGCGGTGACGGCCAACGCCAGCGCCGACGAACTCGACGCGCATGCGTTCTCGACGTTGACGATCGGCGCCCCGAGCAGACCGGACGCGCGCAGGAACACCTGACCGCGGATCATCTCCTGCCCGAGCAGCAGACCGGCCGCGGCGTTCCCGAGGAAGACCTGGCCGATCTCGGTGGCCGCGAGGCCGGCGTCGGCCAGGGCGGCGGCCACGGCCTGCGAGGCCAGCGCCTCCGGCCCGTGCGGCGAACGCCCGAAGGCCGTCATGGCCGCGCCGGCGACCCAGGCGTCAGCCATGACGGTCAATCATGACGGTCCATCATGACGGTCCATCAGATGTTGCGGCCGAGGCCGGCCCAGTACGGCGCGCGGACCTCGCGCTTCGCGACCTTGCCGTAGGTGGTCTTCGGCAGGGCGTCGACGACGTCGACACTCTTCGGCTTCTTGTAGCCCGCGAGGTACTGCCCGCTCCAGGAGATCAGCTCGGCCGGGTCGACGGTCGCACCCTCGACCGGGACCACGACCGCGTGCACCGCCTCGCCCCACTTCTCGTGGGGCACACCGATGACGCAGGCCTCCGAGACCGCGGGGTGGGTGATGAGGACGTCCTCGATCTCGTGCGGGTAGACGTTCAGCCCGCCGGAGATGATGAGGTCCTTGAGCCGGTCGAGGATGAACAGGTAGCCGTGGGAGTCGACCATCCCGACGTCGCCCGTGTGCAGCCAGCCGCCGGCGAGGGTCTCTGCCGTCGCCTCGGGCCGGTTCCAGTACCCGGCCATCAGTGTCGGGCCACGCAGGCAGATCTCGCCCGCCTCGCCCGGCGGTACCTCGTTGCCCTCGGGGTCGAGGATCTTGAGCTCGATGCCCACCCGCACTCGACCGACGGACCGCTCGCGGCCGTCGCCGTCGTGAAGTGAGTGCTCGTCACGGGTCAGGACGGTGCCGGACATCGGTGACTCGGTCTGGCCGAAGCACTGCACCAGCACGGGGCCGAGCGCCTTGAGTGCGCGCTTCTGGTCCTCGCGGTACATCGGGGCGCCGCCGTAGCAGATCCACTGCAGGCTGGAGACGTCCCGGTTCGGCAGGTCCGGGTGCTCGACGATCATCTTGATCTGCGTCGGCACCAGGAACATCGCCGCGACGCGGTAGCGCTCGACCTGCTCCAGGAACAGCGCGGTGTCGAACCCCCAGCGCTGGTGGATGACCTGCGTGCAGGCCTTCATCGTGAACGCCAGCGAGTTGTGCCCGGAGCCGTGGGACAGCGGCGCCGCATGCATGCCGACGTGGGTCTGGTCCATGCGTTCGACGTCGGCCAGCGTCGTCAGGCACTGGTAGATCAGCACGCGGTGCGTGAGCATCGCGCCCTTGGGCCGGCCGGTCGTGCCGGAGGTGTAGGCGATCCAGGCCAGGTCGTTCTCGGCGACGTCGACGCTGACCAGGGGCTCGCCGGACTGCGCGGCCAGGGTCTGGTCGAGCAACTCGTCCGCGGGCAGCTCGGGACGCGCTGCCCCCGGGTCGTGGCAGACCACGCGGGCCAGGCCCGGCAGGTCCGGTCGGGCCTTCGCCACCGCGGGCAGGCCCTCGGCGTCGGTGAGCAGGACCGTGGCACCGCTGTCAGCGAGGTGCCAGGCCAGCTCGTCAGCGGTGAAGGTCGCGTTGAGCGGGACGACGACGCCGCCGGCCTTCCAGGTGCCGTAGAGCGTCTCCAGAAACTCGGGGCAGTTGCGCAGGTACAGCGCCACCCGGTCCCCGCGCTGCAGGCCGCCCGCGAGCAGGGCCCGCGCCCACGCGTCGGCGCGAGCACAGGACTCGGCGTACGTCCGGCTCTCTCCCTCGAAGATGAAGGCGGGGTGGTCGGGGTAGCTGCGCGCCGCGTTGGTCAGCAGATCTCCGGTGTTCACCTGACCACCCCTCACGCCAAGCCGCGGGCGGCGCGCTCACCCGGGCTGCGCCGGTAGACGTCGCTGTAGGGGCGGACCAGAACCTTCACGCCGTTCTTGATGAAGAACCCGCGGATGTGGTTCTCCCACTTGGTCGCCTGGGAGTCCGGCAGTTCCTGCGCGCGGACCCACTGCTTGAGCGCCTTGAGCTGCTTGTTGCGCTCGACCGATCCGGTGGGGACGAGGTCGGTCGTGGTGGCGATCAGCGTGTCGGGGTCGACGCCGATGTGCGCGCAGAACTTCTCGAGGATCTCGCACTTGGCGGCGGGGTCCTCGCGAACCGGCTGGAAGCCGCGTCCGGGCGGCTCCTCCAGCCAGCGCTGCACGGTCTTGTAGTCGCGGAAGTCCGGCATTCGTACCTACCGATCGGGACGGGGACCTGACGGATCAGGAACAACTGAGTGGGGATGAGCTGCGGGGAGATCCGCAGCGACTCAGTCGTCCTGGTCCTCGGGGTAGCCGTACATCCGCGCGAGGAACATGAGCTCGTCGCGGCGACCGGGCAGCGGGGCCGGCGCCTGCAGGAGCTTCTCCCGCTCCATCTTCTCGACGACCTTCGGGTCGCGCCGGAACGGCGTCTGCGCGTTGCCCTCGAAGAACGTCGACTCGAACGGCTGCCGCGGACGCTGGCCGCCGGCCTCGACGCCCTCGGCCGGGTAGCCGACGAGCTGCACCCACACCGGGATCCAGTGCTCGGGGACGCCGAGGATCTCCTTCACCCGAGCCTGCTTGTTGGGGCGGGCGATCATGTGCAGGCAGGTGCCGAGCCCGGCGTTGACGGCCGCCAGGACGGTGACGGCGCAGGCGCCGACGGTCTCGGAGTGGGCGATCGTCGCCGACGCCTCGTGCGGGAGGTCGTGCAGGAGCTCGTTGATCGCGGCCATGCCGGCGGGGGTCTCGACAGCGCGCTCGATCGCGTCGACGATGCGGGTCTTGGACCAGCCGTAGGCGGTGGGCACCGCGCCGACCTCAATGAGCTGCTGTGTGCTGGTCGCGAACGATCCCGGCCGCGCCGCCTCGGGGTCGGCGAAGATGTAGATCCAGACCGGAGCCTGGACGTGGGCGCCCTGCCAGTTGTCGGCCTGCAGAAGCTCCTCGCGGATGTCGGGGTCGAGCTCGTCGCGCCACACCACGACCGCACGCCACGGCTGCAGGTTGCCGGGACACGTCGTCCAGCGCATGACCTCCAGGATTTCCTGAATCTTCTCGCGCTCGACCGGCTGGTACGTCTTGAACCAGCGCGTGCTGCGCCGGGTGCCGACGACCTCGAGGAACTCCATCTCCGTGACCTCCATTGGTCCTGCGGGGGGTGTGGCTCGCTGTCCGCAACCCTCGCGAACCGCGGCCCCCGGGACAATGGAGCCGACTACGAACCCCGAACCCCCGATTTGGAGCGCCCTCCAAGTACCTGAGGATGTCTCAGCGGTCGAGCAGGGAGAGGAGGGCGGCGGGGGCGGCGGAGGACCCGGTCATCGGGGCCCAGCGGGCCCCGGTCCGCGCCGCGAGGTCCTCGGCCTGCTCGCAGCCCTCGGCCGGGGCGAGGATGACGAGCTCGGGCACGCGGGACGCGACCGGGATCGGGTCCTCGTCGTCGGTGGCCCGGCAGTCCGAGAGCAGGACGACGACGCGACGGGACGCCCGCGAGCGCTCCAGCTCGTCGGTGGCCGCCCGGAGCGCGGTGGCGAGGGCGGTGACGCCGTGCCCGCGCAGCCCGAGGATCGCGTCGACGACGGTCTGCGGCGCGGCCGGGGCGTCGATCGCCTTGAGCACGGAGACCTCGCGCGCGAAGGAGAGGACGGCGTACTCCCCCGGGGCCCGCAGCGCGCACGCGGCGGCGGTCAGGGCGGCGGCCGCGAGCCGCTCGCCGCCCATCGACCCGGACGCGTCGACGAGCAGGCACAGCGCGAGCTCGGGTCGCGACCACGTCCGCGCCGTCAGGTCACCCAGGTGCGGCGGGCGGCGGAGGGCCTTGGCGTCGACCACGGCCGGCATCGAGGCGTCGAGGTCGAGGTCGCCGCCCCGGTCGGCCGGGACGTTGCGCAGCTTGCCGATGCCGCGCGCCCTCGGCGGCCCGGTCCGGACGCGGTCGAGCACGATGCGCCCGGCCAGCTGCCGCGCGGCCGCGCGGAGCTTCTCGTCGGTCGCCCGCGCCATCTCGGCGAGCAGCGCGAGGGTGGCGTCCGGGTCGGCGGCCATCGCGTCCTCGGCCGCCTGAACGTCGAGGACACCGACCTCGGGGGACAGCTCGGCGAACCGGGAACGGTTCGCGAGCTGGTTGCGCCCGATGGTGCGGTCACCGGGGGTGGGTCGTGGCCGCCGTTTCGGGCCTCCCCCGGGAGCCGGGTCGCCCGCCTGCGACGGCGGGCTCAGGCTCCCCCCGGGTCATCACCGCCCGAGTCCTCGCGCGGCTCGGCCCCGAACACGGCGACGTAGAGCTCGCGCACGACGTCCTCGGGTGCCCGGCCGATCGACTCGGCCAGCCGGATCCGCCCCGACAGGGCGACGAGCGCCGCGTCGAGGCCCACGGTCCAGTCCTCGACGTCGACGCCGCGGCGCCGGGCGAGGGCCCCGCACAGCCGCGCCATGTCGATGGCCCCGCGCACCGAGGACCCGACGCGGATCTCCGGGTGCTCGCGGGTCCGCCGGACCAGGTCGACGACCTTCGCCCCCCACTCGCCGGGAACACCCGGCGCCCGGAGGTCGAGGATCGCCCGCTCGTCGACGGCGTCCTGGTAGCCCATCGTGATCCGGCAGACCCGGTCGTAGATGGCGGAGGAGATGCGCGCGGTGCCGACCGCGTCGAACGGGTTCATCGCCGCGACGAGCCGGAAACCCTCGGCCGCGACGATCCGCCCGTACCGCGGGACGGTCAGCTCACCCTCGCTCATCACGGTGATGAGGACGTTGAGCGTCTCCTCCGGGATGCGGTTGGTCTCCTCGACGTAGAGGAGCGCCCCCGCCCGCAGGGCCTCGGCCAGCGGGCCGTCGACGAAGGTCTCCGGCCCGTAGCCCCGTTCGAGCACCAGCGCGGGGTCGAAGTGGCCGACCAGCCGAGCCGGCGTCAGTTCCGCGTTGCCCTCGACGAAGACGAAGTCAGTCTTCTCCTCTGCTGCGACCGAGCGCAGCAGCGTCGTCTTGCCCGTGCCGGGCGGGCCCTCGAGCAGCACGTGCGCACCGGAGTCCAGTGCGGCGACGAGCAGCTCGACCTCGCGGGCCCGCCCGACGACGTTGCTGGGTGATTCGTCGGTCACCAGATCAGTGCTCGTGGACGATGACGCCGCGGACGTTCTTGCCGGCGAGGAGGTCGTCGTAGCCCTCGTTGACCTCTTCCAGCTTGTAGGTCCGGGTGATGATCTCGTCGAGCTTGAGGTCACCGCTCTGGTACAGCCCGAGGATCTTCGGGATGTCGGTGGTCGGGTTGCAGTCACCGAACAGCGAGCCCTGGACCGTCTTGCGGAACAACGTCATCAGCGCGGACGGGATCACGACGTTGTTCAGGTCGAGCTTGTTCAGGCCGGTGATGACGACCTTGCCGCCCTTGCTGATCGTGTGGAACGTGGTCGTGACCTGAGGTTCCGTCACGAGGTCGGTCGTGATGATGCCCTTGTCGGCGCCGACGCCGCGGGTGAGCTCCATCGCGAGCTCCATGGCCTCCTCGGAGGTGGCGACCGCGTGGGTGGCGCCCAGCTCCAGCGCCTTCTCCCGCTTGTTCTCCAGCGGGTCGACGGCGATGACGTTCTTCGCGCCGGCGTACCGGGCGCCCTGGACGGCGTTGATGCCGATGCCACCCACACCGACGACCAGGATGGTGTCGCCGGGCTGCGTGTCGGCGGTGTTCACCGCGGAGCCCCAGCCGGTCGGCACGCCGCAGCCGACGAGCACGGCCTTCTCCAGCGGCAGGTCCGCGTCGACGGCCACCACGGAGTTCTGGTGGATGGTGCCGTACTGGCTGAACGTGCCGATCATGCACATCGCGCCGTACTCACCGCGCGGGCCGGTGTTCGGGAACGGGCGGGGACCGGGCAGGTTGCCCTCGAGGATCGTGGCACCCATGTCGCAGATCGACTGCCGACCGGTCGCGCACCAGCGGCAGTGGCCGCAGTTCGGGATGAACGAGCAGACGACCTTGTCGCCCGGCTTGACCCGGGTGACACCGGGGCCGACCTCCTCGATGATCCCGGCGCCCTCGTGCCCGAGCACGATCGGAGTCCGGCAGGGGAGGTCACCGTGGGCCACGTGGATGTCGGAGTGGCACAGGCCGGCATGGGTGTAGCGGATCAGGACCTCGCCCTCGCGGGGGCCGTCGAGATCCAGCTCCTCGATCTCGATCGGCTTGCCGGGTTCGTAGACGACGGCGGCCTTGGTCTTCACAGGCGGGACACCTCCACTGCGTTGTGGGGACTGCTTCAGAACTGACTTGTGGTGCAGCTCATAGTCGGGACACCGTGACCCTATGCAGCGGAGGCGGCTGTGGGAACGGTCGAAGCGGCGCCCGGCCGTTCCCCGATCGAGCTCCCCGGCGTGTCGAGACCAGGACCTTGGCCGAGTTGACCGTTTTTTTCGCTTCACGTTTCTGTGAACAAAGGGAGTGAAGCGAATAGTGTTCAAATCGGTACGAGCTGTAGTGCGATAGGAGCGGCGGAATGCGACGAATGATGCGGAGCCGGAGGTTCGCGGGCCTCGCGGCAGGCATGTCGGCCGTGCTCGCCCTGAGTGCGTGCAGCGACGGCGGCGGTAGCGGCGCCGAGGGCGACGACGACACCATCACCGTCCGCGGGTGCAACCCGTCGTTCCCGCTGACGCCGGCGGCGACCAGCTCGAACTGCGGGCTGAACATCCTCAACAACGTGACGGCCCGGCTGGTGCACTACTCCAGCAACGGCGAGGCGCGCACGGACCTCGCGGAGTCGATCAGCACCGACGACGCCAAGACCTGGACGGTGCGCATCCGCGAGAACGCCGAGTTCTCCGACGGCACCCCGGTGACCGCCGCGAGCTTCGTCGACGCGTGGAACTACGCCGCGTACGGGCCGAACAACTCCCCCAACGCGAACCTGTTCTCGCCGATCGTCGGCTACGAGTCGGTCCACCCGCTCGACCCGGACGGCGAGGAGGGCCTCGGCCAGGCGCCGCCGCCCAGCTCGACGCAGCTGTCCGGCCTGACGATCGCCGACGACCGCACGTTCACGATCACGCTGCGCGATGCGGACGCCACGTTCCCGCAGCGTCTCGGCCTGGTCGCCTTCGCGCCGCTGCCCGCGTCGTTCTTCGAGGACAACGGCCAGGAGTTCTCCGAGGAGCCGATCGGCGCCGGCCCCTACGTGATCAAGGAGTGGGAGCCGGGCGAGCGGATCAAGCTCCAGGCCTGGGACGACTACAGCGGTCCGTCCCGCGCGAAGGTCAAGAACGTGATCTTCAAGATGTACGACAACGACGAGGCCGCCTACAACGACGTCGTCGCGAACAACCTCGACGTCACCGACGTCATCCCGGCCGGCGCCCGTGAGGACGAGCGCTACCAGGACGACCTCGACGACCGTTGGGTCGCGAGCCCGTACGGCCAGATCCAGGTGCTCCGCTTCCCGGACGAGGACGAGGACCGCACGTACCGCTCCGAGCGGCTCAAGCGCGCGATCTCGATGGCGATCGACCGCACCGAGCTCGTGAAGCTGGCTCCGGGTCGCGCGCTCGTCCCGGCCACCGGCTGGACCCCGCCCGGCGTCGCCGGCTACGAGGAGAACCGCTGCGGCCGGACGTGCCTCTACGACCGGGACGACGCCCGCGACGAGCGCAACCGTGCGGGTGGCTACAACGGCACGATCAAGATCACCTACGACGCCGAGACCCCGACCGTCTCGAACCCGTCGATGTGGACCGAGGTCTGCCGCCAGATCACCCGGGCGCTCAACGAGCCGTGCGAGGTCGTCCCGGCGTCGGCGAAGCGGTTCCAGGACCTCATGACCGACGAGGAGACCGAGGACCTGCTGGTCATCGACAAGACGATGGCCTACCCGTCGATCGACGACTTCCTGGTCCCGATGTACTCCCGCAACGGCGTGTCGAACTGGTCCGACTTCCGCTACACCCGGTTCAACGACGAGCTCAGCCGGGCGGCGTCGCGACCGAACCTGGACGAGGCCTTCGACACCTACGCGCGGGCCGAGGCCCTGCTGGTGAACGACATGCCGTCGGTCCCGCTCTGGTACACGAACTCGCTCGCCGGGTTCTCGGACCGGGTCACCGGGGTCAAGCTCGACATCTTCGGTCTCTACGACCTGACGTCGATCGGCGTGACGCGCTGACCAGCGGAAACTGATCGACCCCGAGGTGGGCTGCGCCGAGTGGCGCAGCCCACCTTGTCGTTCCCGGGGGCCTCGAGCAATTATTTGGGCGTCAAAATATTCACCCGGTGAGACCTACGCCCAGGGGTCATGCGCGGCAGCGTCGAAGTCGTTCCCCCGCTCGCGGATCCTGCGCAGCAGCGCAGTGAGCGCGACAGCGGTCTCTCGGTCGACCCCGGGCAACGCGAAGTCCGCGGCGTTCAGCGCCGCGGTCGCCTTCTCGACCAGATCACGTCCGTCCGGTGTGATGGAGGCGAGCACACGGCGCCGGTCCTCCGGCGCCGAGCGGCGGCGCACCATGCCGGCGCGTTCGAGCTTGTCGACGGTGTTGGTCACCGACGCCGGGTGCACCATGAGGCGTTCACCGATCTTCCCCATGGGCAGTTCACCCTCACGGGTGAACGCCAGCAGGCGGAGCGCCTCGAACGAGGCGAAGGTCAGCCCGAACGGCTTGAGCGTCCGGTCGATCTCCCCGAGCAACAACTGCTGAACCCGCATCACCGAGGTCACGGCCGCCATCTGGTCGGCGTGCTCCGGCCAGCGCATCTGCCACTGCCGATGCGCCTCGGCGATGGGGTCGAAGTCCAACGGCACGCGAACAACCTAATTGCCCCCCGTCTGAGCACCAGTCAGAGCACCAGTCAGGAGCGCCCCCGATGACGGAACTTCACGTCCCGGCCAACCCGGTCCGGTTCGTCACTGCGGCCAGCCTGTTCGACGGACACGACGCGTCGATCAACATCATGCGGCGGATCCTCCAGGCCCAGGGCGCCGAGGTGATCCACCTCGGGCACAACCGCTCCGTCGACGAGGTCGTGACCGCCGCGATCCAGGAGGACGTCCAGGGCGTCGCGGTCAGCTCGTACCAGGGCGGCCACATCGAGTACTTCAGCTACCTGAAGGAACTCCTCGCCGAGCGCGGTGCCGGCCACGTGCAGGTCTTCGGCGGCGGCGGAGGCGTCATCGTCGCCGAGGAGATCGCGTTGCTGCGCGAGCGAGGCGTCACGATCTTCTCCCCGGAGGACGGCCAGAAGCTCGGCCTCGCCGGGATGATCAACACGATGATCGCGACCTGCGACGTCGACCTGGCCGCCACTCCCCCGGCCAGCACGGACGCGCTGCTCGCGGGTGAGACCGCGACGCTGGCCCGGACGATCACCGCGATCGAGGCCGGCAAGCTGCCGGCGGACCTCGCCTCGGCGATCGAGTCCGCGGCGTCGGCCCGCAGCGTCCCGGTCCTCGGCATCACCGGCACCGGCGGCTCCGGCAAGTCCTCCCTCACCGACGAGCTCGTCCACCGACTGCGGCTCGACCAGCAGGACAAGCTGCGGATCGCCGTCATCGCCGTCGACCCGACGCGGCGCAAGGGCGGCGGTGCGCTGCTCGGTGACCGCATCCGCATGAACGGCCTGCACGGTTACAACCGGGACGGAGGCGCCGGCCAGGGCAACGTCTACTTCCGCTCCCTCGCCACCCGCGGCGGCGGTGCCGAGGTGCCGAGCTGCCTCACCGAGGTGATTCAGGCGTGCAAGGCCGCAGGCTACGACCTGGTCATCGTCGAGACCCCTGGCATCGGCCAGGGCGACGACGCGATCGTCCCCTACGTCGACCTCTCGCTGTACGTGATGACGCCGGAGTTCGGCGCCGCGTCACAGTTGGAGAAGATCGGCATGCTCGACTTCGCCGACGTCGTCGCGATCAACAAGTTCGAGCGCCGCGGCGCCGAGGACGCGCTGCGCGACGTCGCCCGGCAGATCGCGCGCAATCAGGGCCTCATGTCCTCGGACTGGCAGAACATGCCGGTGTTCGGCACGAGCGCCGCGCGCTTCAACGACGACGGCGTCACCGCGCTCTACCAGCACCTCAAGGGCCTGCTCGGTGAGCGCGGTCTGCCGCTGGAGCCGGGCACGCTGCCCACGGTCGAGGTCAAGGCGTCGAGCCACCTCAAGACGATCATCCCGCCGAACCGGGTGCGGTACCTGGCCGAGATCGCCGAGACCGTGCGCGGCTACCACGAGCAGACCCGCAAGGAGGTCGAGCTCGCGCGGCGGCGTCAGCAGCTGCGGTCGACCAAGGACCTGGTCGCGACGCGCAACGGTGACACCGGCGTGCTCGAGGTGCTCCTCGACGAGACCGAGGCGGAGCTCAGCGAGGACAGCAAGGCGCTGCTCGCGTCCTGGCCGGCGACGGTCGAGGCGTACAGCGGCGAGGAGCACGTCGTGAAGATCCGCGACAAGGAGATCAAGAACCGCCTGTTCCGCGAGTCCCTGTCGGGGACGAGAATCCCGCGTGTCGCGCTCCCCCGCTACGGCGACGAGGGCGAGCTGCTCCGCTTCCTGCGCAGCGAGAACCTGCCCGGCGAGTTCCCGTACACGGCCGGCGTCTTCCCCTTCAAGCGCGAGGGCGAGGACCCCGCGCGCATGTTCGCCGGTGAGGGCGACCCGTTCCGCACGAACCGCCGCTTCCACCTGCTGAGCAAGGGTCAGCCGGCCACCCGCCTGTCGACGGCGTTCGACTCGGTCACGCTCTACGGCCGCGACCCCGACCTCCGCCCCGACATCTACGGCAAGGTCGGCACGTCCGGCGTCTCGATCGCGACGCTCGACGACATGAAGGCGCTCTACGACGGCTTCGACCTGACCGCGCCGAACACGTCGGTGTCGATGACGATCAACGGCCCGGCGCCGACGATCCTCGCGTTCTTCCTCAACACCGCGATCGACCGTGAGCTGGAGAAGAAGGCCGCCGAGCTCGGTCGCGAGCTGACCGAGGACGAGGCCGCCGAGGTCCGCGCGTGGACGCTGTCGACCGTCCGCGGCACGGTGCAAGCCGACATCCTCAAGGAGGACCAGGGCCAGAACACCTGCCTGTTCTCCACGGAGTTCTCGCTCAAGATGATGGGCGACATCCAGGAGTACTTCATCCAGAACAAGGTCCGGAACTTCTACTCGGTCTCGATCTCCGGGTACCACATCGCCGAGGCCGGGGCGAACCCGATCAGCCAGCTCGCGTTCACGCTCTCCAACGGCTTCACCTACGTCGAAAGCTACCTCGCGCGCGGCATGGACGTCGACGACTTCGCGCCGAACCTGTCGTTCTTCTTCTCCAACGGCATGGACCCCGAGTACTCGGTGATCGGCCGGGTCGCCCGCCGCATCTGGGCGGTCGCGATGAAGGAGAAGTACGGCGCGAACGAGCGCTCGCAGAAGCTGAAGTACCACGTGCAGACCTCGGGCCGTTCCCTGCACGCGCAGGAGATGGACTTCAACGACATCCGCACGACGCTGCAGGCACTCATCGCCCTCTACGACAACTGCAACAGCCTGCACACCAACGCCTACGACGAGGCCGTCACGACCCCGTCGCCGGAGTCGGTGCGCCGGGCGCTGGCGATCCAGTTGATCATCAACCAGGAGTGGGGTCTGGCGAAGAACGAGAACCCGCTGCAGGGGTCGTTCATCATCGACGAGCTCACCGACCTGGTCGAGGAGGCCGTGCTCCGCGAGTTCGAGCGCATCTCCGAGCGGGGCGGCGTGCTGGGCGCGATGGAGACCGGCTACCAGCGTGGGCGGATCCAGGACGAGTCGATGCTCTACGAGCAGCGCAAGCACGACGGCTCGCTGCCGATCGTCGGCGTCAACACGTTCCTCCCGCCGGACGGGGAGCGGGCGCCGGTCAAGCTGGAGCTCGCCCGCGGGACCGAGGAGGAGAAGCAGTCCCAGCTTCACCGGGTCCGCGACTTCCAGGCCCGCAACGCCGAGGCGGCTCAGGTCGCCATTCGGCGACTGCAGGAAGCGGCGATCGCGGGGGAGAATGTCTTCGCCGTGCTCATGGATGCCGCTCGTGTTTGTTCTCTGGGCCAGATCACGGAAGCATTCTTCGAGGTCGGCGGCCAGTACCGGCGCAACGTCTGACGGCGCGCGCCTGAATCGAAGGAGTAGGGATGGCGGAGATCCAGCGGGTCGGCGTCGTGGGTTGCGGGCTGATGGGCTCCGGCATCGCGGAGGTCTGCGCTCGCGCGGGCCTGAACGTCACGGTCACCGAGGTCAGCGCCGAGGCGCTGGCGGCCGGGCGCAAGCGCGTCGAGTCGTCGCTGAGCCGCGCGCTGCAGCGCGGGAAGCTCGACGAGGCCACCCACGCGGCGACGCTGGAGAAGCTCTCGTTCACCACCGACATCGGTGAGTTCGCGGACGTGGACCTCTCCATCGAGGCCGTCGCGGAGAACGAGCAGATCAAGCTCGACATCTTCAAGACGCTCGACAAGGTGATCACCTCGCCGGACGCGATCCTCGCGTCGAACACGTCGTCGATCCCGATCATGAAGCTCGGGATGGCGACCTCGCGGCCCGACAAGGTCGTCGGCATCCACTTCTTCAACCCGGTGCCCGTGCTCAAGCTGGTCGAGCTGGTCACCTCGCTGCTCACCTCGCCGGAGACCGCGGAGCGCTCGTCCGCGTTCGCCTCCGGGGTGCTCGGCAAGCACGTCATCCGCTCACAGGACCGCGCCGGCTTCATCGTCAACGCCCTGCTGGTCCCGTACATCCTCTCGGCGATCCGGATGATGGACTCCGGTTTCGCCTCGGCCGACGACATCGACAACGGGATGGTGCTCGGCTGCGCCCACCCGATGGGCCCGCTCGCCTTGGCGGACCTGATCGGTCTCGACACGATCAAGGCGATCGCCGACTCCATGTACGAGGAGTTCAAGGAGCCGCTGTACTTCGCCCCGCCGCTGCTCCTGCGCATGGTGGACGCGGGCCTGCTCGGCAAGAAGAGCGGGCGCGGGTTCCACGACTACCACTGAGCACTGATCCCCCAGTTCTCACCGCACTGCCCATCAATTTCCGCCCCGACTACACACAAGGGACGTCCCCAGCATGGCCGGTTATCAAGGCAACTCCGACTTCGACGCCTGCACGCTGCCGAAGGACTACGAGGACCTGCGCCAGTCGGTGCGGTCGCTCGCCGAGGAGCAGATCGCTCCGCACGCGCACGACGTCGACGAGCAGGGTCGCTTCCCGAAGGAGGCCCTGGACGCCCTGCGCCAGGCCGGCTTCGACGCGCCGCACGTCCCCGAGGAGTACGGCGGCCAGGGCGCCGACGCGCTGGCGACGGTGATCATCGTCGAGGAGGTCGCGCGGGTCTGCATGTCCTCGTCGCTGATCCCCGGCGTGAACAAGCTCGGCTCGCTGCCGCTGATCCTCTCCGGCTCCGAGGAGCTGAAGAGCAAGTACCTGACGAAGCTCGCGAACGGCGAGGGGATGTTCTCCTACTGCCTGTCCGAGCCGGAGGCGGGCTCCGACGCCGGCGGCATGAAGACCCGCGCGGTCGCCGACGGCGACCACTGGGTCCTCAACGGCACCAAGTGCTGGATCACCAACGCCGGCGAGTCCGAGTTCTACACGGTCTTCGCGGTCACCGACCCGGAGAAGCGCACGCGCGGCGGCATCAGCGCCTTCGTCGTCGAGAAGAACGACTCCGGGGTCTCCTTCGGCGCCCCCGAGCGCAAGCTCGGCATCAAGGGCTCCCCGACCCGCACCGTCAACTTCGACAACGTGCGCATCCCCGCCGACCGGATGATCGGCGAGGTCGGCACCGGCTTCACCACCGCGATGCGGACGCTGGACCACACCCGCATCACGATCGGCGCCCAGGCCCTCGGTGTCGCGCAGGGTGCGCTCGACTTCGCCGTCGAGTACATGAAGGAGCGCAAGCAGTTCGGCAAGGCCATCGCCGAGTTCCAGGGCCTGCAGTTCATGGTCGCGGACATGGCGATGCAGATCGAGGCCGCGCGTCAGCTGGTCTACGCCGCCGCGGCGAAGTCCGAGCGCGAGGACAAGGACCTGACGTACTTCGGCGCCGCGGCCAAGGCCTACGCCTCCGACGTCGCCATGAAGGTCACGACCGACGCCGTCCAGCTGCTCGGCGGCTACGGCTACGTGAAGGACTACCCGGTCGAGCGGATGATGCGCGACGCCAAGATCACGCAGATCTACGAGGGCACCAACCAGGTCCAGCGCATCGTCATCGCGCGGTCCCTGCTCAAGTAGGTCCGCAGCGCTCAAGATCATTGAGGATCGACCCAGCGCAACCGCGAGGCCCCCACGGTCACGGACCGTGGGGGCTCGTGTGTTTTTCACGTGCCGTTCGCACGACCTTTGGGTTCCGCTTGGGGTTGGGCTTGCTCGGCGCGGGTTACACACATGGGGCGGAATGTTCCTCATGTTCCGTTTGCCCACCTGCCGACAACCACCATCGGAGACACCTCGATGGCGAACGGGTCGCCGGACCCCGACGCGGCCAGGTCCTCGGACGCCGACCTCGATCGGCTCCGGCACCTGGCCTATGTCGCGTTGCCCCCCGCCCTGGGGCGGACCCGCCGAGCCCGGGTCGCCGACGACCTCGCGCGGCGCAATCTCGCCGACGGGGCGCGCTGGTCCGTCGCGCGTGACCGTCTGATCCCCGAGGTCCTGCGGGTCAGTCCGCACCCGAGCGGAGTCGGTGCGCTCGCGGCCCGCGTGGGTCGCGGCGGGCCCGAGTCACCGGCCGAGGCCGCCCTCGCCGCGATGACGCCCGCGACGCGCGCCGCGTACGTGCTGACGCGACTGGAGGGCGTGGACGCCGAACGCGCGGAGGCGCTGCTGCGCCAGGCCGGCGTCGCCGACCCGCGGACGGCCGTCAGCATGGCCGAACGCGCGGACCTGACGCCGGCGGACGTGCGCGCCGTCGTCGTCCCCGTCGTGACGTCCTCGCGGCGGCCGCGCATCATCGCGGCCGCGGCGGCCGTGCTGGTCGTCGGCGTCGCCGCCCCGGTGATCGCGGTGACCACCGGCGGCGGCAGCACCGACACCCCCGAGCAGGTCTCGAACACCACGCCGGTGCAGCAGCAGCCCGACGCGGACGCGATCGCGAAGGCGGTCCAGCTGGACCGGGACCTGCGCCGCATCCTCGACCGGCTCGACGACGAACTGGCGCGCCCGGATCAGAACAAGGCGGAGATTCAACGGCTGCGCACCCTGCGCGCGGCCGTGATTGCGGAGCAGAAGCGACTGGGTGGGAGCACACCATGAGACGGCCGGTACCTCGACATCTGCGCGCCGCCCTCCCCGTGGCGGTCGCCGCCGCACTGCTGGTGTCCGCGTGCGGCGGAGGCGGGAAGTCGCAGGACGTCGCCGAGGCCGCCCCGGTCGGCGACACCCTCTCGAACCCGCAGGACTCCACCGACAGCACGGCCGCGCTGGTCAAGGCGGTCGCGGACTACCTCGACGCGCAGGCCGAGAAGCGTGGCAAGGGCAGCCCGGAGGACGCCGCGACCAAGGCGCTGGCCGAGGCCGTCGCGAAGGCTCAGGCCGACGACCCGCTGCCGGCCGCCCCGGTCGCGGCCGGAAAGGCACCGGTCAAGCAGTCCAAGCAGCAGGTCGAGTCGCTGCGCGCGGCGAACAGCTACGAGGGCGCGACGTCGGCGAAGGCGAACGCCCGGATCGCGGCGCAGAAGAACGGCGTCACCGACGTCGGCGTCACGCAGGACGCGATCAAGATGGGCACGGTGACCATGCACGGCATGGCCCTGGGCAACGTGCTCGCGACCCCGCTCGTCAACGGCGTCAAGGCGACGTTCGCGTCGATCAACGACCGCGGCGGCGTGCTCGGCCGGCGGCTCTCGCTCGTCGACTGCGACGACGGTCCCGGTGAGGTCTCACGCTCGAAGGCCTGCATCAAGAAGCTCGTGCAGCAGGACAAGGTCTTCGCGTTCCTCGGCTACTCGAGCTGGGCGTCCGCCTCCGTGCACTCGGACCTCTCGACCTACCGCATCCCGGCCATCGGCACCTGGGCGTACTCCCAGACCGAGTGGCAGGACTCGTACATGTTCCCCACGCACATGTCGATGATTCACGAGGCGATGGCGAACGCCCACTGGGTGAAGAACGTCATCAAGCCCAAGACGTACGGCCTCGTCTGCCTCGCGAGCCCGGAGATGCAGCTGGCCTGCCAGCAGGTGCAGAAGATCCTCGACGAGTCCGGGGCGAACCTGGTTCGCAAGCTGGACGTCGCGATCTCCGAGACGTCGATGTCAGCGCAGATCCTCTCGATGCGCGCGGCGAACCCGGACCACATCGTCCACTACGTCATCAACCCGGCCACGATGGTGAAGTTCATGGTCGAGGCCGCGCAGCAGGGTTACTACCCGTCGAAGGGCATCTCGGGGAACCACCTCGCGGCCGAGGTGCTCGGCTCGCTGTTCGGACAGCACCCGGTCGGCCGGTACTGGACGAACACGACCTACAAGCTGTGGGGCCCGGAGTTCATGGCGACCATGAACAAGTACGCCCGCGGCAACAAGGGCCTGAACCACCACATCGTGCAGTCCAGCTACGTCGGCGCGCTGGTGTTCGAGAAGGCGGCCAAGGCCGTCGGCCCCAACCTGACCCGCGAGCGGCTGATGGCTCAGCTCGGCAACGGCGACGTCTACGCCGCCGACGCGACGCTGGACCAGCGCTTCTCGTGGGCCCCGTCCGAGCGGTACGGCCAGAACTGGAACAACGAGTACGGCCAGGGCCGCGAGTACATGTACAAGTACACCTCCACCAACACCGTCTCGAACCCGGACGGCACCCCGTCCGGTTTCGAACCCGACCCCGACCAGTTCGTGATCTACACGAACAAGTAGGGGCGGCCCGTAGGCGTTGCCACTGTTCTGAGGACCCGTCAGCCAGACGGTCGCCGACGGCAGAGGCAGCGGGGTTGGTGGGTGAACACCGCGCGAAGGCCCGGTTCCGGCGGACCGGGCCTTCGTCGTGTCAGGCCGAAGCGCGTCGCCGGCGCGTGACCGTCATCGTCCCCGCTCCGAGGAGCACGAGCCCCGCTCCGAGTGCGAGCAGCTCCACCCCGACGCTCGCCCCGGTCCCGGGGAGGCCCACTCCCCCGACTTCACCGGGACCCCGCGGCCCCGCCGGGCCCGGCTCCGTCGGCCGGGGGTCCGATCCCCCCGAACCCGGCACCTCCACCGGCGGCCGGTCGACTCCCCCGACCTCCGCGGCCGTCGCCGTCCCCGCGTACCGCAGGGTCACCACCGCCCCCTGACAGCCGTCCTGGTTGTCGGTCGTGTTCAACATCGTGAACCGCGGCAGGTCGGCCGACGCGACGCCGAGATTGGAGAGCCTGGTCGACGAACCCGGCGCCAGCACAACGCCCGACACCGACGACAGCTGGACGATCTCGAAGTCCGCCGCCGAGCAGGGCCCGCTCGCACCACTCGCCGGGGTGACCGACTCGAGGGAGATCGTGAGGTCCTGCAGCGTCAGGTCGACGGCGTTCGGGTTGCTGAGCTCCAGGTCGATGACACCGGAGGCGCCCGGGTAGAACCCGTCGGCCGGAGAACCGGCGATGCCGAACGGCTGCAGGGCCACCGGGGCGTCGACGGCGGTCGCGGTGCCCGCGGAGGTGACGGCGAGCACCGCCCCGGCGGCCAACGTCGTCAGCGGACGGCGGACACTGCCGGCCATCACTGCTCCTCCGCCTCGGGCGAGGCCTCCGGCTCCGGCCCGTCGGCCGGGTCGGTCGGTTCGCTCGCCGGGGGCTCCGCCGGTGTGACGTCGTCCTCGACCTTGGCCCCGGGTGAGGTCGTCGGCGGCGTCTCGGCCGCGGGCTCCGGCGTCGGGACCGGCGTCGGGACCGGCACCGGGCTGGGCGCCGGGTCGGGCGTCGGCTCGGGTGTCCCCGGCGGTGCCGGGGACGGCGTCGGCGACGGGGTCGTAGCGGTGTCGTCGGCGGGCGTGGGCTCCGCGGCCGGCTGCGGGTCGGGCGAGGTCGGCTCGCCCTCGTCCGAGCCCTCCGCACGGTCCAGCTTGAGGGTGCGGACGGTCTCGTTGCCGGCGGCGTCGGTCTGGGTGACCTTCACCGTCGTCAGGCCCTTCCTCAGCGTGATGCGAGTGCGGAAGTTCCCGGCGGCGTCAACGGCCGGACTCTCGTCGTCGACCACCGCGTCGTTGTTCGCCTTGATGCGCACCCGCGGCTTGTCGCCGGCGGCTGTGCCGATGACCCCCCGCAACTCGCGTCGCTTGCCCGCCCCGGCCGAGGTCACCTGCAGGTCCGGACCGGTGCGGTCGACGACGACCGCGGTCGGCTTCGAGGTGAGGCTGCTGATGCCGTCGCGGACGGCGGCGGCCACGACCGAGTGGGTGCCCTCGTCGAGATCGACCGGCGCGAGGTACCTGCCCTTGGCGTCGACCTCGTCGCGCCCGATCTCGGCGCCGTCGGCGAAGAGGACGACGGTACTGCCCGGGTCGGCGGTACCGGCCATCCGCATCTCGTCGGCGTTGGTGACCGAGTCACCGTCGACGCCGGAGTCAGCGGCGAGGACCAGGACCGGGGCGCTCGGAACGCCGAGGCTGAGGATGGGGTTGACGGTCGGACCGCCGACCTCGGCGCCGACCCCGCCGAACTCCGGGAGCAGGCCGACGGACAGGCCCTCGCTGAAGATCGACTGCAGGACCGAGGTGTACGCGGGGTTCCGCGACACCCACTGGTGTCGGACCGCCACGACTCGATAGGCGCCCAGGATGTTGGGGATGAGACTCGTGGGCCCGTTGCAACTGGTGGCCGGCGGCAGGATCTCGCAGACGGTCGACCCGTCCGCCCGGGTCACCCGGTACTTCAGCGGCGCCGGGCCGGCAGTCGGTGCCTGGGCGGTGAAGTGCAGGTGACCGGAGACCGGGAGCCCGAAGAGCTTGACGGTCACGACCGCGGACACCGCTGCTCGCGGTGTGCCCATGGCAGCCGCCTTCGCCGAGACGGACGAACTGGTCGAGGTGGCGGTCCAGTAGGCCCACGCGGGGGCACCCGTTCCGAGCAGAGCGAGTCCGACCACGCCCGTGGACATCAGCGCCGAGCGGCGCGCGAGCGGCCGGCGCATCACTGCACCGCCGTCACGGTGACGGGAAACGTGAACGTTCCACCCTGGCAGGCGTTCTGCGCGTTCACGCCCATGACCACAGCGTTTGCGAGCACGACGGACGGCACGTCGGCGGCGAGCACGACCGGCAGCGCGGTGAAGTTGAAGGTGATGTCGGGGTGGGTGCAGCCCGGCGCGTTGGTCACCGTCGTCGAACCGGGACCAGGGGTGATGGCCTGGATCGTCAGTGCGCTGGTGTGAGGAACCGTCAGCAGGAGATCGAACGCCGCTCCTGGGTACACCCCTGTAGCGGTGCCGGTCGCGGTGAACGACGTCGCCGTCGCCAGGGTCGTGGATCCGGAGATCGTGCCCCCGGCGCTGAAGTACGCCCAGGCCGGCGCAGCCCCGACCGCGACGGAACCGGCCATCGCGACGACCGCGAGCCGTCGGGCGTTCCGGACCGGACGCGGCGCGTTGCGCCGCCCCCAGATCCCGGACCGCAGTCCGCTTGCCATGACATCCCCCTCGACGTGACGTGAAGCAACGGCGCCCGGTGGGGCGGAGCGCGCGCCCCGCCCCACCGGTGCGAATCAGGCCGTCCGGGCCGTCAGCTCGACGCTGACGATGATGTTCTTGCCCTGGCAGGCGTTCTGGTCGTCGGCGGAGTTGACCATCGTGAGGAACGTCCCGGTCGGACCCGAGATCGTGATCGTGTCGTTCGCCTGGACCAGGAAGGGCAGCATCCCGGTCGGCAGCGGGCTGAGGGTGAACCACGGCCCCGATCCACCGTCCATCGCGGCCTGGCAGGCCGCGTCGTCGGACGAGAACACCGGCGTACCGAAGCTCGTGACCTCCACGTCGAAGCCGTTGGTGTTCGCGACCGAGACACCGACGACCTCGACCGAGCCGCCCGGGTAGAGGCCGTTCTCGATGGTGAACGTGGCGGGGCCGAGGCCGGCCATCGTGGAGAGCTGGGTGCTGCCGGTGGCGGTCCCGCTGCTGCTCCAGTAACCGAACGCGGCCCCGGCGCCGAGGGCGACGACCGCGGCGGAAGCGGCGACGGCGGTGATCTTCTTCTTGGTGATGCGCATGTCAGGTTCCCCCCAGAGGGACGAGTGATGGGTGAGTGGCTCGTTCTGACGTGGGATCAGTTCGCTCGGCAGCCGGCCACGAGTCGAAAGCATGCGGCCGGGCCGAACGTGCTCGCAGGGAATTCCCACGGAATCGGTGACGCTGCGTCACCAATTGAGCGTTCCCCAAGATCGGGAACTGGTGAACGACGGGAACCAGAAGCGCGCGGCGCGCGTCTCACTTCGCCCTCCGCGCCGGGAGGCGGCGTGTCGACCCGCGAAACGCGGGCTTCACGACAGGGTCTTACAAAGACCGCTTCACGATCTTGTCGAGGAAAGCTGGCCGTCCGGTTCGAGCGTGTTGCGCGGAACGCGTCGACATCGTCCGGTATGTCCGCGTGAGAAACGCACGGCCCTGACGACCCATCAGGTGACGGGTGGTGAGGTTGTTATCGGGATCGAGCGTCTCAGCGCTCGTCGAGGAAGTTCTCGATCACCGGTGCGAGTTCGGCGGCCTCGGTCAGCAGCGCGAGGTGGCCGCCCCGGTAGATGTGCAGCCGGCCGTGCGGCAGGGCCGCGGACATCAGACGGGCGTTCGCCGTCGGGATGATCGGGTCGTCGTCGCCGGCCAGCACGAGCGTGGGCTGGCGCACCATACGCAGGGCGGGCAGGCTCGCCCAGCCGGTGCCGGCGCCGAGCTGGTACAGGTAGCTGCGCACCGGCGTCGCGCTCGGAGCACTGTGGAGCATGTCGACGGTGCCGGCCGGGTCCTGGCGGGCGGAGCCGCCGTAGAGCTCACCGGCGATGCGCTTCGCGTAGGCCGGGTTGCGGTGCCGGCGGGGCGTCGCCATGCGCGCGAGGGTGCGCGGGTTCGGTGGGACGCACATCCAGCCCGTCGCCGTGGCGACGAGGACGGCGCGGTGGCACCGGCGCGGGTTCTGGAACGCGAACTGCTGCGCGAGCGCGCCGCCCCAGGAGATGCCGAGGACGTCGGTGCGGTCGTACCCGAGGCGGTCGACGGCGAGCCGCAGGCAGCGCGCCATCGTGTGCATGATGTACGGCGCCTTCGGCGGCGGGGACGTCCCGAGGCCGGGCGGGTTGACCGCGATCAGCGGACGCTCCGGGTCGAGGTGCTCGACCAGCAGGTCGAACAGCGACGAGGACGTCCCGATCCCGGAGCACAGCAGCAGGGGCATGCGCCCCGGGGCCCCGGGCCAGTGGCTGACCTCGAGCGGCCGGCCGACGTCGAGGATCTCGGTCCGGGCCTTCCGGAGCGGCTCCCGCGGGGCGGGGCCGGCGGCGTCGAGCGGATGCGTGGCGGTCATGTGGCCAGCACGTAGGTGCCGGGCGCCGCGACGATCACGGGGTGGTCGGCGGAGCCGGGTGTCGACGGCGCGTCCACCATCTCACCTCCGTGTTCGTGCAACCACTGACTGAAGTCGGGCCACCAGGAGCCCTGAACCGTCTCGGCGGCCTTCAACCAATCATGCGCGTCGGAGGGGGTGCTGTCCGCGATTCGGAAGCTCGCCTTGGGATTGGTGGGCGGGTTCACGATCGAGGCGACGTGCCCGGCGCTGGACAGGACGAATCGACTGTTCCCGCCCAGAAGTTGCGTACTGGCGTAGCAGGACTCCCACGGGCACAGGTGGTCGTTGATCCCGCCGGTGATGTAGGTGTCGACGGTCACCGCGCCCAGGTCGACCGGCGATCCGAGCATGGTCGCCATCCCCGGGTGGACCAGCGAGTTCTGCTGCGCCATCTCGAGGAAGTCCTTGTGGAGCGAGGCCGCCATGCGGGTCGTGTCCGCGTTCCAGAACAGGACGTCGAACGGCCGCGGCGATTTGCCCATCAGGTAGCTGTCGACCCAGTAGTTCCAGATCAGGTCCCGGGGCCGGAGCCAGGCGAACACCTCGGCGAGCACCCGACCGTCGAGGTAACCGCGGGCGGCCGACGAGCGTGCCGCCGCCTCCGCCGCGGCCGGGGTCAGCAGCGCCCCGGCGACGCCGGCACGGGACTGATCGAGGACCGTCACCGACCAGGCGGCGGCGGACACGTTCGCCAGGCGCCGGGTGTCGGCGAGGTGGGCGAGCACCATCGCGCTCAGGATGCCGCCGGAGCAGAACGAGAGGAGCGAGACGCTCTCGCTGCCACAGATGCTCCGGGCGGTACCGATCGCATTCACGATCGCGTCGCCGTAGGTGTCGAGGTTCCAGGCGGAGTGCCGGACGTCCGGGTTGCGCCACGACATCACGAACACCTGGTGCCCCTGGCCCACCAGGTACTCGACCATGCTGCGCCCGGGCGCCATGTCGGCGACGTAGTACTTGTTGATCACCGGCGGCACCAGCAGCAGGGGGATCTTCCGGACGGTCGGGGTCGTCGCGTCGTACTGCAGCAGCTCGTAGACCGCCGTCCGCTCGACGACGGCGCCGGGAGTGGCGGCGACGTTGACGCCGACCTCGAAGGCGTCCGGCTCCACCATGCGCGGGACGCGGGGCGGGGCGGACAGGTCGCGGACCAGGTTGCGCGTCCCGCGCACCAGGCTCGCGCCCTTGGTCTCCTTGGCGGCGGCCAACGCCTTCGGGTTCAGGACCAGGTTGTTGCTGGGCGCGGTCGCGTCCAGGAGGTTGCTCACCGTGAGCGTCACGCGGTGACCGCTGTTCTCGTCGAGCCCGGCGTTCGCGACCAGCTCCTCCGCCGACGCCGAGACGGCCAGGTGGGCCTGGAGCGCCCGGCGCAGCACCGGGTTCTCCTGCCACGCGGGGTGTGCGTAGCGGGCGTCCTTGGGGTGCGGCGCCAGCTCGGACCGGCCGGCGGCGACCTTGGCCAGCTCGCCGGTCAGGGCCGCGCCCTTCGTGAGGACCGTCCGCGGCCGCCGCACGAGGGCCCCGGCCAGCTTCAGCGTCGAGGACGGGGTGGGGACGAGGTTCCGCCAGGAGCCCTCGGTGGCCCGGGACAGCAGCAGGTCGAACGGGACGCCGACCTCGACGGCTTCCTCGTTCCGGCCAGGATTTCTGGGCGCGCCGTTACGTGCGCTCATGCCGCGACCACCTCCGGGACAGGGGGTTTTCGGGTGGGACCGAGCGGGGAGCCAGGCCGGAACCGTCAGGTGATCCGACCGGGTGTGCCGAACACTAACGGGAAACGTGCAAATTTCACGGGTGAGGGCGAATCAGCTTTTGGCCGTCTTTGTGGGTTCCCTGACCTTCCCCTGCTTCCATGACCAGGAGGGGTTGTCGACAAACACGGGGTGAGGCATGTCCAGCGAAGTCCCGATCGACGGCGCGGCGCCGTCCGAGGGGCCGGAGCTGCTCGCTCTCCGTCGCCTCGCGTTCACAGCGCTGCCGCCGACGATCGCCCGGCGGCGCCGCGCGCGGCTGGCCGACGGGCTGGCGCGGATGGCGCTGGCCGACGCCGGGGACGACTACGCCGCCGCCCGGGCCCGGGTGATCCGGGACGTCCTGCACGCCGGTCCCGGGGGCGGCTGGCTGCCCGCGAGCCTGGTCCGGGTCGTCGACGGCGGCCCCGCGGTCTCCCGGCAGATCGAGCACGCCCTGGCCGGCATGGTCCCGGCCTCGCGCGCCGCGTTCGCCCTGATGCACCTGGAGAACCTGCCCGCGGCCAAGATCGAGGCGCTGCTGACCTCGGCGGGCGTCGCCGACCCGCGCACGGCCGTCTCGATCGCCACCCGCACCCCCTTGGACCCGACCGCACTCCGGTCGGTGGTCGTCCCGGTCGCGACCGCCTCCATGTCGCCGCGGCTCGTCGGGGCCGTGGCCATCGGCCTCGTCCTCGCCGTGGCGGCGCCGGTGATCGCCGTCAGCGCCTTCTCCGGCGAGGACACCAAGCCGGCCGTCCAGGTCTCGAACGAGCTGCGGACGGACTCCGAGCGGGAGTCCGCCATCCAGGCGGCCAAGGACGCGCTCAAGGACGCCCGTGAACGGGACGGGGCCAGCGCCGACCAGAGCCTGAAGCGGATCCTGAACCGCCTCGAGGACGCCCTGGACGAGCCCGGCCTCACCCGCAAGCAGAAGCAGCGGCTCAAGAAGCTCCGCGCGGACGTGATCGAGGAGCGGCAGCGCCTGCGGGACTGAGCTCTGCTCGTTGCGTGCTGCTTGCCTCCGGCGGGCGCGGGTAGCGCCCCCGCGTGAGCGGCACCGTGTTCGTCTTCGCACCCGACCCGTTGCTGACCGTGACGGTCGAGGCCGGGCCGGACGGCGACGAGATCCACCTGCACCCGGGCGGCCAGGGGTTCTGGGCGGCCCGGATGGCGCACGCGCTCGGGGCCGTCGTGACGCTCGGCGGCCCGTTCGGGGGCGAGTCCGGGGCGGTCGTGCGGGCGTTGATGGCCGACACCGGTCTCCAGATCGCGGCGGTGCCGGTGGGGGCGACGAACGGGACCTACGTCCACGACCGGCGGGACGGCGAGCGCCGGCCGGTCGCCGCCATGGCGCCCGAGCCGCTGACGCGGCACGACGTCGACGACTTCTACACGACCGCGCTGACCGGAGCCCTGCAGGCGGACGTCACCGTCCTCGCCGGGCCCGGCCCGTGGGACCCGCCGCTGCTGCCGGCCGCGATCTACCGCCGGCTCGCGGGTGACCTGCGCTCCCTGGGGCGCACGGTGGTCGCCGATCTGTCCGGCGACGTCCTGGCCGAGGCGCTGGCCGGTGGGCTGAGCCTGGTCAAGGTCAGCCACGAGGAACTCGAGCGGGACGGGCTCGCGACGACCGGCGACACCGCATCGCTGCTGAGCGCGATGACCGAGCTGACCAAGACGGGCGCCGACAACGTCGTCGTCAGCCGGGCGGGCGATCCCGCCTTCGCGCTGATCGACGGACGGCTGGTGTCGGTGACCGGGCCGGCGCTCGACGTCGTCGACCACCGCGGCGCCGGGGACTCCATGACGGCCGGCCTCGCCGCCGGGATGGCCGCGGGGCTCGCCCCCGCGGACGCGCTGCGGCTCGGCGCGGCGGCCGGCGCCCTGAACGTGACGCGGCACGGGCTCGCCAGCGGCGAGCGGTCCGCGATCGAACGACTGGCCGAGCAGTTCGAGTTGCACGATCTGAATCCGGAGGCGGCGACATGACGGAGCGTCAGGACACAGGTCCCTCGGTCCTGATCACCAACGACGACGGCATCGGGAGCGAAGGCCTGCGGCTGCTCGCCGTCGCGGCCCGTGAGGCCGGGATGCGGCCCGTCGTCGCGGCTCCGATGACGGACACCAGCGGGGCCAGTGCGTCGATCACGTCCACCGAGACCGACGGCCGGCTGCTGTTCGAGGCCCGCGAGCTGCCCGGGCTGGAGGGCTGCCCGACGTACGCGGTCGCGGCGCTGCCGGCGTACATCTCGCTCGTCGGCGTGCGGGGAGCGTTCGGCGGCCCGTTCGACTACGTCCTGTCCGGGATCAACAACGGCCCGAACACCGGTCACGCGATCCTGCACTCCGGCACGGTGGGCGCGGCCCTGACCGCGGCGGGCCAGGGCGTGACGTCGCTGGCGGTGTCGCTCGGCGTCGGGCCCGACCGCAACTTCGCGACTGCGGCCGCGCTCGCCGAACGGGTGCTGCCGTGCCTGACGGCGGCGCCGCGGGGGACGATCCTGAACCTCAACGTCCCGGACCTCGCCCCGGACGAGCTGCGCGGGGTCCGCGAGGCGCCGCTGGCCAGCTTCGGTGCGGTGCAGACGAACATCCTCGAGTCGGGGAAGGGCTACGTCGTCACCGGCTTCTCCGAGGTCGACACCAGCTCCGAGCCCGAGAGCGACGCCGCTCTCCTCGCCGCGGGTTGGGCGACCCTGACGGCTCTGCGTCCGGTCTGTCAGGCCGGGGACGTCGACCTGCGGTCGTTGGTCGGCGACTTCCTCACCCACCCGGTGCAGGCCTGACGCACCGTCAGGGGTAGGGCTTCCCCCCGGAGGCGATGAGGTTCACCAGGCGCTCGATCGCCTTCGCCCGGCCGGCGGGAGTCTTCGTCCGCTGGATCCGGTGCAGGACCGCGAAACGGTTCCGACTGTCGAGCGCGTCGAACGTCGCCCGCGCCTGGGCGGCCGTCAGCGCGGCGGCGAGGTCGGCGGGGACCGCCGCCGTCGAGGGCGGGTCGTAGGCGGCGTCCCAGCGGCCGTCGGCCTTCGCCCGCTCGACCTCCGCCAGTCCGCGTGGGCGCATCCGGCCCTCGGCGATCAGCTTCTCGACCTTGACGCGGTTCAGCTTCGCCCACGTGCTCTTCGGCCGGCGCGGCGTGAACCGCTGCAGGTGCCAGGAGTCGTCGACCCGCCGCACCTGCCCGTCGATCCACCCGAAGCACAACGCGACCTCGACCGCCCCCGCCCAGTCGAGCGAGGCAATCCCCGTCGCCTTCTTCGCGAACCGGATCCAGAGCTCGTCCGCGGTGTCCGCGTGCTCGCTCAGCCACGCCTCGAACTCCGCGGGTCCTGCGAAGAAGACCCCGTCCCCCGGCGCAGTCGGCACGGCACGCAATCTAGCCAATGCACAAGAGATGTCATCTCCAGTGCAGAGTGTGTGAAGAAAGGGTGACACCCCTTACTGCGGAGTAAGGGGTGTCACCCTTTCTTTTCCGCCGGGGCGGCGAGGGTGCACAGGACGGTGGCGGCGGCGACGGGGGCGCCGGGGGTGACGGTGAGGCCGGTGACGACGCCGGCGCGGTGGGCGCGGACGGGGTTCTCCATCTTCATCGCCTCGCAGACCGCGATCAGGTCGCCGGGCGCGACGAGGTCGCCGTCCTTCACCGCGACGGCGACGATCGTCCCCTGCATCGGGGCGAGGACGTCGGGGCCGTCGGCCACGGCGGCGCCAGCGGTGCGCAGCGCCGCGGCCTCGGAGCGGATCGCCGCGGCCCGGTCACCGAGGACCGCGAGGCCGGGAACGCGAACCGGCAGCACCCGCCGCCCGACGCGCACGCCCACGACGGCGGGGTCGGCCGGGGCGGCGTCGGCCTCGGCGCCGAGGTCCTGCTCGACCCAGCGGTTGTGGACGCGCAGGTCGGCGCCGGCGAAGTCCGGGTGCCGCACGATCCGCCGGTACACGGCGAGCGGCGTCGGGACGCCGGCGACCTCAGTCTCCGCCAGCACCCGCGCGGCCCGGCGCAGGACGGAGGCGCGGTCGGGGGCGCTCACGATCAGCTTCGCGAACATCGAGTCGAACGACGGGTCGACGGCGTCACCGTCCGCCACGCCCGCGTCGAGGCGGACGCCGGGCCCGGTCGGCACGGCCAGGCGGGTCACGGTCCCCGGCACCGGCAGGTAGCCCCGCGCCGGGTCCTCGGCGATCAGGCGGAACTCGACGGCGTGGCCGCGGGCCGGCACGTCGTCCTCGGACGCCAGGCGCCCGCCCGCGGCGAGCCGGAACTGCTCGGCGACGAGGTCGACGCCGGTGGTCTCCTCGGTCACGGGGTGCTCGACCTGCAGCCGCGTGTTCACCTCGAGGAACGCGACGGTCCCGTCCGCGCCGACGAGGTACTCCACCGTGCCCGCGTTCCGGTAGCCGGCGGCGCGGCACAGGGCGCGCGCGGACGCGGAGATCTGCGCCGCGACCCCCGCGGGCAACGCCGGCGCCGGCGCCTCCTCGACGAGCTTCTGGTTGCGCCGCTGGACGGAGCAGTCGCGCAGCCCGACCACGACGACCCGGCCGTCGTCGTCGGCGAGCACCTGGGCCTCGACGTGCCGGGCGGAGTCCAGGAAGCGCTCGACGAAGCACTCCCCGCGCCCGAACGCGGCAACGGCCTCCCGGGTGGCGGAGGCGAAGGCGTCCGGGATCTCCGCCGCCGTCCGCACGACCTTCAGCCCGCGGCCGCCACCGCCGAACGCCGCCTTGATCACCAGCGGCAGTCCGTGCTCCGCGGCGAAGGCCTCGACCGCCGCCGCGTCGGCGACCGGCGCCGTGGTGCCCGGCAGCAGCGGCACCCCGGCGTCCCGCGCGATCCGCCGGGCCGTGACCTTGTCGCCGAGGTCCCGGATCACCGCCGGCGGCGGGCCGATCCACACCAGCCCCGCCCCGCGGACCGCCTCCGCGAAGTCCGCGTTCTCGGCGAGGAACCCGTAACCCGGATGGACCGCGTCGACCCCGGCCCGCTGCGCGGCGGCGACGACGGACGCGATGTCGAGGTAGCTCTCGACCTCGTGCGCCTCGTCGGCCCGCCGCACGTGCAGCGCCCCGGCGTCCGCGGCCGTGTGAACCGCCACCGCCCGCATCCCGGCGTCCCGCGCGGCGCGCAGGACCCGGACCGCGATCTCGCCGCGGTTCGCGACCAGCACGGACCGCAGCGGCTCCGCGGGCTCTCCGGCCAGAACGGTGAGGACGCTCATGACGGCCCGTCAGACGTTGCGCAGGGCCGGGAGCACGTCGGAGGCGAGCAGGTCGAGAACCTCGTCGGCGTCGTCGGGCGGGCACGCGGTCGCGATGATGACGGTCTCCGCGCCCGCGGCCGCGTAGGCGGACAACCGCTCGACGACCTGGTCCGGCGACCCGAGCACCAGGTACCGGTCGGCGACCGGGCCCATGTCCTGGTTGTAGGCGCGGGAGAGCATCTCGATGCCGGCGCGCCGCGCGTGATCGCCGTCCCGGCCGACGTTGCACCAGGCGAAGTACGCCCCGGCGAGGTCGGCGGGCTTCCGGCCCGCGGCCTCGGCGTGCTCGCGGGCGGACGCGAGGCTCGACGCGACCTGCTCCGGCGTCATCAGGTACGGCATCCAGACGTCGGCGAAGCGGCCGGCCCGGCGCATCGCCGCGGGCTTGCGGCCACCGACCCAGATCGGCGGGCCCGGCCGCTGGACGGGCGGCGGCAGCAGTCGGTCGCCCTCGATCGTCACGAACCGGCCCGAGTGCTCCACCCGCTCGCCGGTGAACAGCTTCTGAATGACCTCGAGCGCCTCGTCGGTGTACGCGCCGCGATCCTTCGGGTCCAGTCCGCAGGCCCGCAGTTCTGACGGGTACTCACCGCCGACGCCGATGCCGAACTCGAAGCGGCCGTTCGTGACGCCGTCGAGCGTCGCGACCTGCTTGGCGGCGAGGGCAGCGGGGTACGTCGGCAGGAGCGTGAGCGCGGAGAGCAGACGGATCCGCTCGGTCGCGCCGCCGGCCGCGGCCAGGGCGATCAGGCCGTTGGGGACGGGAGCGTGGAAGAACACGTGCTCGCCGGAGGCGATCAGGTCGAAACCGGCCTCCTCCAGTCGCTTCGCCTGCGCGGGGATGTGCGTGAAGTCCGCACTCACCGTCAGCGTGACTCCGACCCTCATGCGTCCTCCCCCGCTCGTGCGAGCACCGTCTCCGCCATGCGGACGTGGACCGCGTCCACCATCGCGCCGTCCACGACGCCCACGCCGTCGGCCGCAGCGGCAATGACCGCGCGGGCGTGGGCGATCTCGGCCTCCGAGGGCGCGAACACCTCCGCCGCGATCGCCACCTGGTCCGGGTGGAGGCAGATCTTGCCGTCGTAACCGAGGTCGCGTCCCTCCTCGGCGTCGCGGCGGTAGGCCTTGACGTCCCGCACCGCGACCACGGCCTGGTCCAGCACCAGGACGCCGGCGAGCTTCGCGCAGAGCACGACGTGGCTGCGGGCGTAGAGCACCTCACGGCTGCCGGGGGTGCGCCGGGCCCCGATGTCGAGGGCGTAGTCCTCGGCCCCGAAGTAGGCGGCCTCGGGCCGGGCCGCGAGCAGGTCACGGGCGTCCGCGACGCCGAGCCCGGTCTCCAGCCCGGCCACCACGACCGCCCCGGGCGGCAGCGCGGCGCGCAGCGTCGCCAACTGGTCGACCGCGGAGTACTTGGGCAGGACCACGCCGTCGAGCGAGCCGGCGGCGATCAGGGACGCGCACGCGGCGACGTCGGCGGTGTGCCACGGCGCGTCGACGGGGTTGATCCGCACCAGGGTCGGGAGCTCCGGTCGCCCCGCGTCGAGCGCCTCGACGACCCGGGCCCGGGCGGTGTCCTTCTCCCCCGGCGGCACGGCGTCCTCGAGGTCGACGAAGACCGCGTCCGGGACGCTGCGCGCCACCTTCGCGAGCAGTTCCGGACGTCCGCCCGGCACGAACAAGGGATTCCGCAGACGCTTCACGCCGGCCTCCGGTGCATCAGGCCGGTACGCCGGCACACACAGACGAGCTCGTCGCGCTGGTTGTACGCGCGGTGCTCGAAGACGACGACGCCGTTGTCCGGGCGGGACTCCGAGAGCCGAGCCTCCACGATCTCGGTCTGGACGCGGAGGGTGTCGCCGTGAAACACCGGCGCCGGGAACTGGACCTCGTTCAGGCCGAGCTGGGCGACGATCGTGCCCTGCGTCAGCTCGGCCACCGAGAGCCCGACGACCAGCGCCAGCGTGAACATCGAGTTGACCAGCGGCCGGCCGAACTCGGTCCCGGCCGCGTAGTCGTGGTCGAGGTGCAGCGGGGCGGTGTTCATCGTCATCGTCGTGAACAGGACGTTGTCGGTCTCGGTGACCGTCCGCCTGGTCGCGTGCTCGACGACCATCCCCGCCTTGAGGTCCTCGAAGTACAACCCCGCCATCAGGCTCCGTTCCCGCTCGCCGAACCGTCCCGCGCGGCCCGGACGACCCCGGCCACCACGTCCAAGGCTGCCGGATCCTCCATCGCGGACGTGTCCCCGGTCGGCTTTCCGTGCACGACGAGGTCCCGGAGGAGCCGCCGCATGGTCTTGCCGGTGCGTGTCTTGGGCAGGGCCGGGGTGACGAAGATCGTCGCCGGCCGCGCGTATCCGCCCATCTCCCCGACCACGTGCGTGGCGAGTTGCTCGCGCGCCACGTCGGCGTCGACGCCGTTCGCGAGCGTCACGAACGCGACCGGCACCGTACCCTTCGTCGGGTCCGGGACGCCGACGACCGCGGCCTCCACGACCGCCGGGTGCGCGGTGAGCGCCCCCTCGATCTCCATCGTCGAGATCCGGTGCGCGGCGACGTTGATGACGTCGTCGACCCGGCCCAGCACCCACAGGTGGCCGTCGGGGTCGAGCACGGCCTCGTCGTTGGTCGCGTAGGCGCCGGGGAACCGCGAGAAGTAGGCGGACGTGTAGCGGCCGGCGTCGTCCCAGACCGTGCGGCACAGCGTCGGGAACGGTGCGGTGAGGACGAGGTTGCCCTTCGTCCCCGGCGGCACGGGCTCGCCGGCGTCGTCGAGGATCGCGAACTCGTGCCCGGGCACCGCGGTCCCGAGGGACCCGGCCTTGATCGGCTCGACGCCGTACACGGGGTAGGCCCACGTCGACCCGGTCTCGGTCTGGCCGTACGCGTTGACGACGGGGGCGTCGAAGGTCTCCGTCGTCCAGGTGAAGGTGTCGACGTCGAGGGGCTCGCCCTGCATGGTGATCAGCTTCAGGTGCAGCGGGTGCTCGGCCGCGAGGTCGTCACCGAACTTGCGCAGCATGCGCCACAACGTGGGCGCCGCGAGCACCTTCGTGACGTGGTGCCGTTCGCAGATCTCGTAGAACCGCGCCGGCGTCGGGGTGTCGAGCGCACCCTCGTAACAGGCGATCGTCATCCCGCAGGCGAGGCCGCCGACGACGGCCTGGATCGGGAACGTCAGCCACCCGACGTCCGCCGCGACCCAGTACTCGTCCCCGGGTTCGTAGCCGACCTGCCAGTGCGCGTTCGCCCAGGTGCCGAGCAGGAAGCCGCCGACGGAGTGCACCACGCCCTTCGGCCGCGACTCCGTGCCCGAGGTGAAGATCAGGAACGAGGGCGCGTTCGGGTCGAGCGGCACCGGCGCGAGCCCGCCGTGCCCGTTCGCGACGACCTCGGCGTAGGCGTGCTCGCCGTCCTCGAGCGGCCGGGAGTCACCGGTGCGGTCGACCACGACGGTGGCGAGCAGCGTCGGAATCCGCGGCCGCGCAGCCCGCAGGGTCTGCAGCAGCGGGATCGGCTTGCCGCGCCGGTAGACCGCGTCGGCGACGATCACGACCTTCGCGCGGGCGGTCTGCAGCCGCGACGCGACGGCCTCCTCGCCGAAGCCGGAGAACAGGACGGTGTAGATCGCGCCGAGTCGGTTGCAGGCGTGGATCGCGGTGAACGCCTCGACGAGGTTCGGCATGTAGATGCCGACGAGGTCGCCCTCCTGCACGCCGAGCTGCGCGAGCCCGGCGGCCAGAGCTGACACCTCGTCACGAAGTTCGCCGTAGGTCACGCTGCGCGTGTCCCCGGGCTCGCCCTCCCACACGATCGCGACACGGTCGGCAGTCGCCGGGTCCTCGGCCCAACGGTCGACGCAGTTGTCCGCGACGTTGATCCGGCCGCCGGAGAAGTAGCGGAAGTCCCCGAGCTCCCCGCTGCGCACCGTGCTCCACGGCGCCAGCCATCGCTGCTGCGCCGCGACCCACTCCCAGTACTCGTCGGTGCCGAGGTTGCGGAGCTCCGTCAATTGCTCGACGCGCTCCGGGACCGTCCAGTCCGCCCGCAGCGGGACGAGCGGGGAGGAGAGCAGGTGGTCGAGGGTCTCGCTGTCGGACATCGTCGTCCTCCCGAGAGGTTGGGAACGTCAGACCGGGCTGATCAGGTGGTGTCTTCGGCCGGTGCGCCGGGTCCAGCCGTCGGCGTCGGCGAGGCGGGCGACGAGTTCGGCCCGCAGCGCGGCCGGCGGCACGACGGCGTCGACGACGAGCTCGCCGGCCAGACGGAGCAGGTTCAGGTCGCGCTCCTGCTCGGCGGCGCGCGCGGCGACGAAGGCGGCCCGTTCGTCCGGGTCGGCGATCGCGGCGATCTTGTTCGCGTACACCGCGTTGGTGGACGCCTCCGGCGACATCGGGCCGATCGTCGCCGTCGGCAGCGCGAGGGTGGCGCGCGGTTCGAAACCGGGCGCGCACATCGCGTAGTTCCCGGCGGCGTAGGACTTGCGCAGGACGACGGAGATCTTCGGGACGTCCGCGCTCGACATCGCCGCGATCAGCTTCGCCCCGTGGCGGATGATGCCGGCCCGCTCCACCGCCGCGCCCACCATGAAGCCGGGCACGTCGTGCAGGAACAACAGCGGCACGTTGTAGGCGTCGCACATCGAGATGAAGCGCGTCGCCTTGTCCGCGGAGTCGACGAAGATCGCGCCGCTGCGCACGCTGGGCTGGTTCGCGACGAGCCCGACGACGCGGCCGTCGAGGCGGGCAAGACCGACGACCATCTCCTGCGCCCACCGGGCCTTGATCTCGAAGAACGACCCGGCGTCGACGACGCCCTCGATCACGTCCCGGACGTCGTAGGGGGTGTTCGGGTCGGCCGGCACGACGCCGTCGTGCAGCGCGCGCTCGGGCGGGACGCCGACCGTGCGGGCGGGCGCGCTGCGGTAGTCGTCGGGAAGGTAGGACAGCAGCAACCGGGCGGCCGCGATCGCCTCCCAGTCCGAGCCGAACCGCTCGTCGGCGCAGCCGGAGACCGACGTGTGCATCTCGGCGCCACCCATCTCCTCCAGGCTGGTGATCTCGCCGGTCACCTTTTCCGCGACGCGGGGGCTGGCGAGGTACATCGACGCGTTGCCCTCGACCATCCCGACCCAGTCGCAGAACGCGGGCATGTAGGCACCGCCCGCCGCCGAGGGCCCGAGCAGGACGCAGATCTGCGGCACCCGTCCCGACAGCGTGACCTGCTGGTGGAAGATCGCCGACGCCCCGCGGCGGCCGGGGAAGAAGCCCATCTGGTCGGTCAGCCGCCCGCCCGCCGCGTCGACGAGGTAGACGACCGGCAACAGGTCACGGTCGGCGCGCTCCAGGATGCGGATCTGCTTCTCGCACGTCAGCGCACCCCAGGACCCCGCCTTGACCGTGAAGTCCGAGGCGATCACCGCGACGCGGCGACCGTCGATCCGGCCGACGCCGGTGACGACGCCGTCCGCGGGGAGGACCTTCGCGGGATCCGGGTCGCCCGCACTGGCCAGCAGACCGTCCTCGACGAAGCTGTCCGGGTCGAGCAGGAGGGCGAGCCGCTCGCGGACCGGCAGCTTGTCCGGCCACCGCGCCGCGCGCTCGTCGGGCGGGACGCTCCCGCGCCGCGCGTGCTCCTGCGCCGCGAGGACGTCCGCCGCCGGGGAGCTCAAGGCACGAGCCCCTTGGTGAGGATCTCGAGCTGGATCTCGTCGGTGCCGCCGCCGATCCGCAGGATGCGCGCGTCCCGGTAGTGCATCGCGACCGGCGTCTCCTCGACGAAGCCCGCGCCGCCGAAGAGCTGAACGGCGTCGTCGACGATCCGGTTGGCCGCGACCGCGGCGAAGTACTTCGCCTGGGCCACGGTCTTGAGCGCGTCCGGGTGCCCGGCGTCCAGCCGCGCCGCGGACTGATGGGTCATCAGACGCGCGGCGTCGAGCTCGATCTCCATCGTCGCGAGGCGGTGGCGGATGGTCTGCAGCCCGATCAGCGGGGCGCCGAACGCCTCGCGGTCGCGGACGTAGGCGCGGGCGAGATCGAGGCACTCGGCGGCGTGGCCGAGCCCCATCCCGGCGAGCGCGACCCGCTCGAGCTGGAAGCCCTCCATGATCTGACCGAAGCCGCGGCCCTCGGTGCCGAGCACGGCGTCGGCGGCGACGGGCACGTCGTCGAGGATCACCTCGCGGGTGTCCGAGGAGTGCCAGCCCATCTTTACCAGCGGGTTGCCGAACGACAGTCCGGGTGAGCCGGCCTCGACCAGGAACAGCGTCACGCCGCCGTGCCGGTCGGCGCTGGTCCGCGCCCCGACGACGATCACGTCCGCCAGCGAGGCGTTGGTGATGAACATCTTGCGGCCGTTCAGCACCCAGCCCTGATCCGTGCGCCGCGCCGTCGAGGTCATCCCCGCGACGTCGGAGCCCGCCTGCGGTTCGGTGACCGCGATGGCGGCGATCGCCTCCCCGTCGCAGAGCGCGCGGACCCAGCGCTGCTGCTGCGCGGCGGTGCCGTGGCGGACCAGGTGCGGTCCGGCCATGTAGGCGCTGACGAGGGCGGTGACCGCGAGACCGCCACTGGCGCGGGCCAGTTCCTCGGACAGGATCGCGACCGCGAGCGAGTCCGTGCCCGAACCGCCGAACTCCTCCGGCGTCGTCAGGCCGAGCAGGCCGGCGGCGCCCAAGCGCTTCATCAGCTCGCGGGGGAAGGTCCTGCTCGCCTCCGCCTCGGCGACCAGCGGGCGGACCTCCCGGTCGACGAACGAGCGACAGGTCGCCCGGAAGGCCACGTGCTCGGCGCTCAGTTCCCAGCTCATCGGATCGCTCCCCGGGTTCTCGACCGACTGGTCGGTCGACGCTACCCTCCTGATCGTGACGACAACAAGCCCGACCCGGGCGGACGCCCAGCGCATCCGGGTGGTGTCGACCGCGGCGGAGATCTTCAGCCGGCAGGGCTTCCGCGCCACCTCCATGAACGAGATCGCCGCGGCCGTCGGACTCTCGAAGCCCACGCTGTACCACTACTTCCGCAGCAAGGAGGAGCTACTCGTCCGGATCTACTCCGAGGTCCGGGCCGAGAGCGTCGAGGAGGCCCGCGCCCTGGTGGCCGCGGCCCCCTCACCCCTGGAGGCGATCCGCGCGCTGATCGTCGCCCGCGTCGTCTACACCTGCGAGAAGCAGCAGCTGCTCAAGGTCTGCTTCGAGGAGGAGCACGAGCTCCCCGCCCGCCTCGCCGACGAGCTGCTGGCCCGGCGCAAGGAGTTCGAGGACCTGTTCCTCGACGCCGTCACCGCTCATCTCGCTGCCCACCGCGCCGCCCACCCGGACGCGGTCGCCGGCCCGCTGAACGACGTCGTCCCGCGCGTGTACGTGAACACCTGCCTCGGCGCGATCAACTGGTGCTACAAGTGGTACCGCCCGTCCGGCCCGGCCACCCCCGCCGACCTCGGCCGCCAGATCGCCGCGACCCTGACGGCCCCGCTGGTCCCGGCGGCCCTCTGACCGACGCCCCGGCCTGACTGTCAAAAAAGGGTGACACCCCTTACTGCGCAGTAAGGGGTGTCACCCTTTCATGTCCACAGCTGTCGTCCACAGCTTCCGGCGGCGCCAGAGGGGGGCGGCGCCAGAAAGGGTGTCACCCCTTCTGGCGGGCCGAACGGCGAGAGGTCAGCGCTCGAAGGCGAGGAGGCTGGCGAGGGACGGGAGCTTGACCTCGGCCTGCTTGATCGCGCCGACGAGGCCGAGGGTGCAGCCGACCGCGAGGGCGGCGAGGGCGTAGGAGGCGTTGACCGGGGCCAGGGCGACGGCGGCGCCGACGATCCAGCAGACCTGGAAGCCGACGGCGTAGCGGACGACGACGCGGCGGCGGCCGGCCGGGCACGTCAGCTGCTGGGTCAGGCCGTCGAAGGCGACCTTGCCGGCGGCCCAGGCGAACGCGGAGCTGAGCGCGACCGCGAACGACCACACCGCGCGCCCGTCCCACGCGGCGGAGGCGGCGGTGAAGGCGAGCACGGCGAGCAGGGCCGGGGGCAGCGCCCACATCGGCATGAACGGGCGGGCGGCGCCGGCGGTGAACGTGCCGAGCGCGCCGCCGATCACGGCCGCGGCGACCAGCGCGGAGAACAGCGCCGGGTTGCCCTTGGCCGAGAAGGCGAGCAGGAAGGTCAGGAAGCCGGTCGCGAACCGGATGACGGCCAGCGCGACGCCGGCGCCCACGGTGCGCGACGGCAGGCGGGCCGCGTCACCGTCGATCGCGAGGTCGCGGTCGACGGCGTCGACCGCACGCTCACCCGGCACCCGCGGCAGGACCACGAGCGCGGAGAGCGCGTAGGCACCGACGGCGACGACCAGCGCGCCCGACGAGGCGCCGGTCAGCGCGACGACGGCGGTGGCGATGCCGGCGCCGATCGCGCTGGCGATGTTCACCGTCGCGGACAGCCAGGTGTTCGCCCAGACCAGCGAGCGCTCCGACGGCAGGATCTCGGGGACGTACGCGGTGCGGGCGATGCCGTGCACCCGCGACGTCACCAGCAGCGCGAGGGCCAGCGGGTACAGCGCGGCGGTCTCGACGCCCCCGATCAACGCGGCGGCGAGGCCGACGCGGATCGCCGAGGCGAGGAAGAGCGTGTGCCGGAGTTGCTTGGCGTGCCGGGCGAGCAGCCCGTCGACGACCGGCGTGAGCAGCGCCACCGGCAGCATCGCCAGCGCCAGGTAGAGCACGACCTGCTGGCGCGCGGCGTCACTCGGCGCCGTGAAGAAGATGGTGTTCGCGAGCGCGATCGCCACCATCACGTCGCCCGCGGCGTGCATCGCGACCGCCGCGGTCAGACGATGAAAAGGGCGAACGAGCCTACGGTTCCCCCGAGCGGACACAGCGTCTGACACGCCGTCCGCAGCCGCCCCCGTATTGCTCATGTCAGTTGGGTACCACGCGCGATCGCTCTTACGCGGTCGTGTGACCAACTTGTAGGTGAACGCTGGGGACATTTCGCTTGGACGCGCGGAACGGTCTGTCCGTTCCTGGGCGGATTGATCCCCGACGCCCACGTCGACCGTCTCCCTCCCGTTCGGCGTAACCCCCGCCACCAGAGTTATCGGCCGCGATGTGCGCAACCTGTGGGCCAGGTCACCGGAAGATGAAAGGTGCGACTCACAGCCGCCGGTCAGGCTGGGAGAACGGTCAGGAACTAGGGCTCGATGAGGCCGGCGCGGATCGCGTACCGGGTCAGCTCGGTGCGGTCGCGCATCCCGAGTTTCGCGAGGATGTTGGCGCGGTGGCGCTCGACGGTCTTGACGCTGATCGTCAGCGCCTCGGCGATCTCCTTGTTGGAGTGGCCCTCGGCGATCAGCTTCACGACCTCGTCCTCGCGCGGGGTGAGGGCACCGCCGGGCAGAGGCTCGCCGCGCCGGTTGCGGTCGAGCACGTCGCGGACGAGGACGCTGAGCGCGCCGGCGTAGACGAACGGCTCGCCGCGCATCGCCGCGCGGCAGGCGGAGATCAGGTCCTGGTCCGCGACGGACTTGAGGACGTAGCCCGACGCACCGACCTTGAGCGCCTCGAAGAAGTACTGCTCGCTGTCGTACATGGACAGCAGGAGGATCCGCATCGTCGGGAAGCGCCGGTTGAGCTCCCGGGCAGCCTGGAGGCCGGTCATCCGGGGCATGGCGACGTCGAGCACGGCGAGGTCGATCTCGTGCTCCTTGGCCGCGGCGACCGCCTCCGCCCCGTCGTTCGCCTCGGCGACGACCGCGAGGTCGGGCTCGGCGTCGAGGATCAGCCGCACCCCGCGGCGGACGAGGACGTGGTCGTCCGCGAGCAGGATCCGCACCGGAGCTTCTGACGCCATGTCAGCCCACCTCGGCCCGGGGCCGGACCGGGACGACCATGCGCACCTCGGTGCCGCCGCCCGAGCGGGAGCCCACCCGCAGGTCGGCGCCGACCAGCAGCGCCCGCTCCCGCATGCCGCGGATCCCGGCGCCGTCCTCGGCCCCGCGCAGGCCGTGGCCGTCGTCGGCGACGCGCAGCACGACGGCGTCGCCCTGCCGGGACAGGGACAGCTCGACGCGGCTCGCCCCGGAGTGCCGGGCCGCGTTCGTCAGCCCCTCCTGCGCGACGCGGTACACGACCAGCTCGGCCTGCGGGTCGAGCGCGGGCAGGCCGGGAGCGAACCCCCGCCGGACCGGCAGGCCGGTGTTCTCGGTGAACTCCGAGGCGAGCGCGGCCAGAGCGGAGAGCAGGCCGAGGTCGTCGAGGACGCCGGGGCGCAGGCGGCGGGCGACGCGGCGGACCTCGTCGAGGCTCGCCCGTGCGGAGTCCTGTATCAGCTCGAGCTCCTCGGACAGCTGCGGCGGCGCCTGGTCGGCGACCCGCTTGAGCCCGAGCAGCACGACGGTGAGCGACTGACCGATCTCGTCGTGGAGCTCGCGCGCAATCCGGGCCCGTTCGGCCTCGGTCGCCGCGAGGGCGGCGGCCGCGCTCGCGCTGCGCTCGGCCTCCAACCGGTCGAGCATGGCGTTGTAGCTCGCGACCAGCGCCGCGACACCGCCGCTGCCCGCGTCGGCCGGGGACACGCGCTGCCCGGGCCGCAGCAGGTCGACGCTGCTCATCTGACGGCTGAGCCGGTCCAGCGGGGCCAACCGGTTGTGCAGCAGCAGTCCGTTGGTCACGAGCATCACGGTCAGCCCGACCGCCAGCACGATCGCCTCGGAGAACACGACCCGGGTCGACACCGTCGCCGGCGACAACGCCAGCGCGGCGGTGCCCACCACGAACACCGCTCCGTTGATCGCGATGACCCGCCAGAACAGGGGCAGGTCGAAGGACTTCCGCACGCCCCCATCCTGACGTGCGGACCGGTCAGAGCGTCGGCGCCGCGGCCTGGACGACGAGGACCGCGAGGTCGTCGCGGGGGGCACCGGAGGCACCGAAGTGCCGGCAGGCGGTCTCGACGACGCCGGCGAGCTCGGACGCCGTCGCGGTGTGGGCGGCGCGCAGGGTCGTCAGGAGGTTGTCCTCGCCGAAGAACTCGCCGGCCTCGCCGCGGCGCTCGGTGACGCCGTCGGTGTAGAGGACGAGCGACTCCCCCGGCGCGAGCTGAACCTCGTCGTCCGAGACGTCGATGTCGGACAGGACGCCGAGCAGCGACCCACTGGTGCCGACGAACCGCACGCGGCCGCCGCCGGCGGGGTCCCCGGCGACGTGGACGGGCGGCGGGTGGCCGGCGCTGGAGAACCGCACGGCGATGCCGTCGCCGCGGCGGCGGACCGTGCCCAGGACGACCGTGCAGAGACGGCCCCGGTCGCCGAGGCCGAGCAGGGTCTCGTTGAGACGGGACAGGGCGATCTGCGGGCTCGCGCCGTCGCGGACCAGCATCCGCAGGACCTCGCGCGCGATGCCGGTGATCGCGGCGGCCTCGGCGCCCTTGCCGCACACGTCACCGATCGCGATGCCGCACCCGCCGCCGGGCAGCGGGAAGACGTCGTAGAAGTCGCCGCCGACCTCGGTGCCCTCGCCGCCGGCGGCGTAGCGAGCGCCGAACTCACACCCCGTCACCTCGGGCAGGTCGCGGGGCAGGAGCCAGGACTGCAGGCCTTCCGCGATCGCCGTCTGCTCCTCGTAGAGCCGGGCGTTGTCGAGGGCGAGGGCGGCGGTGCGGGACAGGTCCGCGAGCAGCGCGAGGTCGTCGACGACGAAGTTCCGGCCGGCGTCGCCGCCGACGAGCAGCAGGCCGAGCATGCGCCCGCGGGCGGTGAGCGGAAGCACGAAGCACTCGCCGCCGATGCGGGGGTCAATGCCGCAGATCGCGGACAGGCTCTTCGGCGCCGGCGGCTGCGCGAGCACGCCCTGCCGGACCTGGGTCGCCAGCCACGCGCGAGTCTGCGGACCGGAGAGGTGGGACTGCATCGACTCGACGACCGACTCGTCGGCGTGCGCGACGGCCTCCAGCACCGGGTTGCGGCCGAACAGCGTCCACACCGCGGCCCAGGTGGCCAGGCGGGGCACCGTGAGGCGGGCGGCGAGGGTCGCCGTGAGCTGAACGTCCAGCGTCCCCGCGAACATCTCGCCGGCCTCGGCGAGCAGGGTCAGCGAGCCCCGGGTGCGCCGGGCGACGGCCTTCGCGTGCTCGTCGCGCAGGATCACCCCGACCCGCTCCGCGACCAGGCGGACGAGCGCGAAGTCGTCGGCGTCCGCGGGCAGGCGCCCGAGCACGAGGGCGCCGAGCACCGCGCCGTCGGCGCCGGGGAACGGCACCGTCGGCCAGTCCTCGGCCAGGCCGCGGCAGACCGCCTCCGGGTCGGGGCCGGGGGTGTCGTCGTAGGCGACGAGCACCGACCAGTCCGGGTCGGCCGGGCCGCGCGCGACCACCCAGCCCCGGTCCAGGTGCAGACCCTCGACGACGCGGGCGAGCAGTTCGGAGACCAGGCGCTCGGGGCCGAGTCGCTGCTCCAGGTCGGGGGCGAGACCGAGCAGGAACGCGAGGTCGCGCCGCGGCGGTGCGACGGACGCCGGGCGCGGGGTCGCGCCCTCCGGGCCGGGCTTGCCGAGTTCGAACCACACGGTCTTGCCCTCGGGGCCGTTCCGCGTCCCCCACGCCGAGGAGAGCGCGTCGACCAGCCAGATACCCCGGCCGCCCTCCCGGTCGTCCCCGGGCGTCGCGCCCATCAGCACCCGGCCGTCCCCGCGGTCGGAGACCTCGACACGCAGCCGGTCGTCGGCGACCTCGACGCGCAGGTCCACCGCGGTCCCGCCGTGGACGAGCGCGTTCGTCACGAGCTCAGTCGTGAGCAGCAGCGCCTCGTCGAGAAGGTGGTCGAGACCGGCGTCGGTCACGGCGCCGCGCACGATCTGACGCGCGGTGGCCGGGGACCGGTCCTCCGGCGCGAGCGTCGCGGAGACCGGCGTCACGCAGGCACCTGCGGCGTCGGCAGCGACGCCACCAGCGCGTCGACCGCCACCAGCGCGTTGCGGGCGGCCGCGACGGCCTTGTCCTCCCCCGTCGCCTCGGCGGCGGAGAGCGCGGCCCGGGCGGCGTCGAGGGCGGCGCGGGTCAGCTGGGGCAGCGACGTCGACCCGAGCACCGCCTCCGCGGCGGCCAGGCGCTCGGCCTGGGCGGCGAGTTCCTTGCGCCGCTGGTACAGCTCGATGAACACACCGACCTTGGCGCGCAGCACCCACGGGTCGAACGGCTTGAACAGGTAGTCGACCGCGCCGGCGGCGTAGCCGCGGAACGCCTGGTGCCGTTCCCCGTCGATCGCCGTGAGGAAGACGATCGGGATGTTCTGCGTCCGCTCGCGGGCCTTGATCTGCGCGGCGGTCTCGAAGCCGTCCATGCCCGGCATCTGGACGTCGAGCAGGATCAGCGCGATCTCCTTGCGCAGCAGGTGCTTCAGCGCCTCGGCGCCGGAGTTCGCGCGAACCAGCTCGTGTCCGAGGCCGGAGAGGATCGCCTCCAGCGCGAGCAGGTTCTCCGGCCGGTCGTCGACCAGCAGGATCGAGACCCCGGAGTCCGTCGGCGGGTGCCCCGTCACCGCGCCGACCCGTCCGTCGACGCCCCGGCCCGTTCCTCGGGCTTCTTGCCGACCAGCCACGAACGCATCACGGTCAACAGTTTGTCGAGGTCGACGGGTTTGGTGATGTAGTCACTCGCCCCGGCGAGCAAACTCTTGTCGCGGTCGCCCGGCATCGCCTTCGCCGTGAGGAACAGGATCGGCAGCTCCGCGAACGCCGACTTCTGCCGGATGCGTTCGGTCGTCTCGTTGCCGTCCATCTCCGGCATCATCACGTCCATCAGCACCAGGTCGACGCTCGATCCGTGCTCCTCCAGCAATTCGATGCCCGCGCGGCCGTTGTCCGCGTAGAGCACCGACATGCCGTGCATCTCCAGGGCGCTGGTGAGCGCGAAGACGTTGCGGACGTCGTCGTCGACGATCAGCACCGTCGAGCCGCGCAGCGGGTCGTCCACGCCGAGCTCGATCGGGGGCCGGACCGCCCGGGAGAGCATCGGCACCTTCGGCAGCCGGGCCGGGGTCGCGCTCCGCGACTCGGTCGCCTCGACGATCTCGAACGGGAAGTCCGCCGGGACGTAGATGGTGAACGTGCTCCCGACCCCCTCGGCGCTCTCGACGGCGATCGCCCCGCCGAGCAGGCGGGTGATGTTCCGGGAGATCGAGAGCCCGAGACCGGTGCCGCCGTACTTGCGGCTGGTCGTGCCGTCGCCCTGCTGGAACTCCTCGAAGATCAGGCCGAGCTTCTCGGCCGGGACGCCGACACCGGTGTCCGAGACCGAGAGCGCGACGACGGTCTCCGCGTTGTCGAGCGTCGGCACCGAGTGCCAGAGGTCCTTCGGCGCCGGGAACATCGAGAGCTGGACGCGACCGTGCTCGGTGAACTTGATCGCGTTGGAGATCAGGTTCTTCACGACCTGCTGGAGCCGCTGCTCGTCGGTGACGATCGTGGCGGGCAGGCCCTGCGCGATGTCGACGACGAACTCCAGGCCCTTCTGCTGCGCCTGCGGGGCGAACGTGCTCCGCACGAACGACCCCAGCTGCGTGAGCAGGATCGGAGCCGGGTGCAGCTCCATCTTCCCGGCCTCGACCTTGGACAGGTCGAGGATGTCGTTGATCAGGTCGAGCAGGTCGGAACCGGCGCTGTAGATCGTCCGCGCGAACTCGACCTCCTTCGCCGTCAGCGTCGAGGACGGGTTGTCGATCAGCAACTGAGCCAGGATCAGAAGACTGTTGAGCGGCGTCCGCAGTTCGTGGGACATGTTCGCGAGGAACTCGGACTTGTACTGCGACGCCCGTTCGAGCTGCTCGGCCTTCTCCTCCAGCTCCGCGTTGGTGCGCTGCAGCTCGACCGACTGGACCTGCAGCTCCTGCGCCAGGCCCTGCGACTGCTCGAGCAGCGCCTCGGTGCGGACGTTGGCGATGATCGTGTTGAGCACGACACCGATCGACTCGACGAGCTGCTCGAGGAAGTCGATGTGGACGTCGGAGAAGCGGCCGAAGCTCGCGAGCTCGATGACGCCGAGCACCTGCTCCTCGAACAGGACCGGGACGACGAAGACGTCCGCGGGCCGGGCCTCGCCGAGGCCGCCGCGCACCGGCAGGTAGTCGGCGGGGACGTCCCGGACCCGGCGCGAGCGCTTGTCCGCCGCGGCCTGCCCGATGAAGCCCTCCCCGAGCGCGAAGCGGGTGTCGGCGGCGGGGATCCCGTAGCCGGCCGCGAGGCGCAGGCCCTGCCCGTCCTCGCGCGAGTCCATCAGGTAGAACGCGCCGTGCACGGCCTCGACGACCGGGGTGACCTCACTCATGATCATCTGCGTGACGGCCTGCAGGTCGCGCTGACCCTGCATCCGACCGCCGATGCGGGCGAGGTTCGACTTGAGCCAGTCCTGCTGGGCGTTGATCTCCGTCGTCGACCGCAGATTCGCGATCATCTGGTTGATGTTGTCCTTGAGCTCGGCGACCTCGCCCGACGCCTCGACGGTGATGTTCCGCGTCAGGTCGCCCCGGGTGACGGCGGTGGAGACCTCGGCGATCGCGCGGACCTGGGTGGTCAGGTTCCCCGCGAGCTGGTTGACGTTCTCGGTCAGGTGCCGCCACGTGCCGGAGACGCCGGCGACCTCGGCCTGACCGCCGAGGCGGCCCTCGGTGCCGACCTCGCGCGCGACGCGGGTGACCTCGGCGGCGAAGGCGGAGAGCTGGTCGACCATCGTGTTCACGGTCGACTTCAGTTCGAGGATCTCGCCCTGCGCGTCGACGGTGATCTTCTGACTCAGGTCGCCCTGCGCCACCGCGGTGGTGACGAGGGCGATGTTGCGGACCTGCGCCGTCAGGTTCGACGCCATGTAGTTCACGGAGTCCGTCAGGTCGCGCCAGGTGCCCGAGATCCCCTTGACCTGGGCCTGACCGCCGAGGCGCCCTTCCGTGCCCACCTCACGGGCGACCCGGGTGACCTCGTCCGCGAACGAGGAGAGCTGGTCGACCATCGTGTTCACGGTCGACTTCAGCTCGAGGATCTCGCCCTGCGCGTCGACGGTGATCTTCTGGCTCAGGTCGCCCTTCGCGACCGCGGTCGCGACCTGCGCGATGTTGCGGACCTGGCCGGTCAGGTTCGCCGCCATGTAGTTCACGTTGTCGGTCAGGTCGCGCCAGGTGCCCGAGACACCCTTCACCTGGGCCTGGCCGCCGAGGCGTCCTTCTGTACCGACCTCACGGGCGACACGGGTGACCTCGTCGGCGAACGAGGACAGCTGATCGACCATCGTGTTGATGGTCTGGGCGAGGGCGGCGACCTCGCCCTTGGCGTCGACGGTGATCTTCTGGCTCAGGTCGCCCTGCGCGACGGCCGTGGTCACCTGGGCGATGTTGCGGACCTGGCTGGTCAGGTTCGCCGCCATGCCGTTGACGTTGTCGGTCAGGTCGCGCCAGGTGCCCGAGACGCCGGAGACCTGCGCCTGGCCACCGAGCTTGCCCTCGGTACCGACCTCACGGGCGACGCGGGTGACCTCGTCGGCGAACGAGGACAGCTGGTCGACCATCGTGTTGATGGTGTTCTTCAGCTCGAGGATCTCGCCCTGGGCGTCGACGGTGATCTTCTGGCTCAGGTCGCCCTTCGCGACCGCGGTGCCGACCTGCGCGATGTTGCGGACCTGGGCGGTCAGGTTCGCCGCCATGTAGTTGACGTTGTCGGTCAGGTCCTTCCAGGTGCCGGAGACGCCGCGCACCTGGGCCTGGCCGCCGAGCTTCCCCTCGGTGCCGACCTCACGGGCGACGCGCGTGACCTCGTCCGCGAACGAGGACAGCTGGTCGACCATCGTGTTGATCGTCGACTTCAGTTCGAGGGTCTCGCCCTTCGCGTCGACCGAGACCTTCTGGCTCAGGTCGCCCTGCGCAACCGCCGTCGTGACCGCGGCGATGTCGCGCACCTGGGCGGTCAGGTTCGCCGCCATGCCGTTGACGTTGTCGGTCAGGTCCTTCCACGTCCCGGCGACGCCGGGGACGACGGCCTGACCGCCGAGCTTGCCCTCGGTTCCGACCTCGCGGGCGACGGTGATGACCTGCTCGGCGAAGAGTTTCAGAGTGTCCGTCAGATCGTTGATCGTGTCGGCGAGGGCCGCGACCTCACCGGCCGCGTCGACGGTGATCTTCTGGTTCAGGTCACCGCGGGCGACCGCGGTGATGATCAGGGCGATGTTGCGGACCTGGCTGGTCAGGTTGCCCGCCATCGAGTTCACCGAGTCGGTGAGGTCCTTCCAGGTGCCGGCGACGCCGGGCACGTCGGCCTGGCCGCCGAGCTTGCCCTCGGTACCGACCTCACGCGCGACGCGGGTGACCTCGTCCGCGAACGACGAGAGCTGGTCGACCATCGTGTTCAGGGTCTCGGCCAGCGCCGCGACCTCGCCCTTGGCGTCGACGGTGATCTTCTGGCTGAGGTCGCCGCGCGCGACCGCGGTCGCGACCTGCGCGATGTTGCGGACCTGGTCGGTCAGGTTGGCCGCCATCGAGTTCACCGAGTCGGTGAGGTCGCGCCACGTGCCGGCGACGCCGCGGACCTCGGCCTGGCCGCCCAGCTTGCCCTCGGTCCCGACCTCGCGGGCGACGCGGGTGACCTCGTCGGCGAACGAGGACAGCTGGTCGACCATCGTGTTGACGGTGTTCTTCAGCTCGAGGATCTCGCCCTGGGCGTCGACGGTGATCTTCTGGCTCAGGTCGCCCTGGGCGACGGCCGTGGTCACCTGGGCGATGTTGCGGACCTGGCTGGTCAGGTTGCCGGCCATGGAGTTCACGGACTCCGTGAGGTCACGCCACACGCCGGAGACGCCCCGGACCTGGGCCTGACCGCCGAGCTTGCCCTCGGTACCGACCTCACGCGCGACGCGGGTGACCTCGTCGGCGAACGAGGAGAGCTGGTCGACCATCGTGTTCACGGTGGTGCCGATGCGGAGGAACTCGCCCTTGACCGGCTGGCCGGCGATCTCCAGCGCCATCTTCTGGCTCAGGTCGCCCTCGGCGACGGCGGCGATGACGCGGGCCACCTCGGTGGTGGGACGGACGAGGTCGTCGATCAGGGAGTTGATCGCCTCGGCGCCGACGCCCCAGTCGCCGTCCGCGCCGACCTCGTCGATGCGCTCGGTCATCCGGCCCTCGCGGCCGATGACGCGGCTGGCGCGGACGAGTTCGCGGGTGCGGCGCTCGTGGAGGACGGCGAGCTCGTTGAGCCGGGACATCACGGGGCCGAGCTGACCCTCGCGGGGTTCGAGGCGCACGGTGAAGTCACCGGCGCAGAGGGAGTCGAGAGCCTTGACCAGGTCCGCGATGTCGCGGGCGAGATCCGGGTCGAGCGAGCGTGTGGACCGCGCGGGCTGCACCGGGGTGTCCAACGCCATGGCAGTCTCCCTCCGCCGGGCACCGGCCCCGGCTTCTGGACTACCTCACCACGAACACAGCGGCCCCGCCGCCCGTGCGGGCGGCGGGGTTCTGCATGGTGAGACCGGCAGGACGACACGCGCCGTCGGCAGACGACACGTGAGCGTCGGCGCGACGCTTACCCCGCGCGGAAGTGGGTAAACCTGTCCCTTTTGCGGTTCACCCGATCGGGTCAGCGCCGGTGGCCGGCGGAGGCGGAAACCTGCTGGTCAGCGCCGTTGCGGGCGTCTTCCCCGTCGTCCGAGACATTCTCGGAATCGAGCACGGTCTGGCCGTCCTCGGTCGTGACGGTGGAGTCGATGTCCTGACCCTCGACCATCTGGCGCTCGTCGGCCATGTCCTCGAGCAGGCGGTGGTCCGCCTCGGTGGCGGGAGCGTCGATCAGGGCGCGCGGCCAGTAGTGCCGCTTGAGAACGACGTTGATCTGGGCGCCGAACAGCGTGAGCTGCGACTGCAGGTAGAACCACCACAGGATGGTGATGACGGTCGCGAACGTCCCGTACGTCTCGGACGCACTCGACAGGTGCCGGGTGATGATCACCGAGGACAGGGCGCCGAGGAGCCAGAAGCACACGCCGGCGAAGACCGCGCCCGGGACCACGTCGCGGGTGGTGATCTGGCGGTCGGTGAGCATGCGGAACGCCAGGACAAACAGGCCGATGTCCACGACGATCGCGGCGGCGTACCCGAGGAGCCGGCCGAGCGGACCGAGGTCGATCGTCGGGTCGTTGCCGGACACGAAGCCGAGCAGGAAGGTGCTGCCGACCAGGCCGACGCCGATCGTGCCCATCGCAAGCAGGCTGCGCTTGAGGGACTCGACGAGCTTGGGGCGCTCGACCTGCGGGACCTCCCAGACGGCGTTGAACGCGTCCTGGGTGATGCGCACGACCGCGGACCCGCTCCACAGCGCGGCGAGCAGACCGACGATCAGGGCGAGGGCGCTGCCGTTCAGGCCGCCGATCGAGGACGGGTCGAGCAGCGGGAGGTAGCCCGCGATCTGCTCCAGGACCCGTTTCTTGTCCTCCTCGGGCAGCACGTAGCCGAGGACGGTGATCGTGGCCAGCATCAGCGGGAAGATCGAGAAGAACGCCCAGAAGGCCATCATCGAGGCCAGGTTCGAGGACTTGTCCTCACCGAACTTCTTCACCGTCGCGATCGGGATCGCGAGCGCGGGCTTCTGCTGCTGCGCCTCGTCGAGGCGGCTCAGGCGGCCTTTGAGTCCCATGCGGACAGCCTGCCCCTCCCGGGCGGGGGAATGCACGGCGGCGGGGCGCAGACGAGGGGCGTGTGCGAGGCGTCCGCCACAGTCCGGGAGGATCGGACGTGTGCGTGGCCTGATCGTGGACTGGGGCGGAGTGCTGACCTCCGGGGTGTTCGACGCCTTCGACGCGTTCTGCGCGGCCGAGGGCCTGCCCCCGGGGCGCATCGCGGACGCCTTCCGCAACGAGCCCGCCGCGCGCGAACTCCTGGTCGAGTTCGAGTGCGGCCGGATCTCCCCCGCCCAGTTCGAGGCCGGACTCGCCGCCCACCACGGCGTGGACCCGGAGAACCTGCTCGACCGCCTTTTCGTCGGCGGCGCGGACTCGGTCGACGTCGCGATGCACGACGCGGTCGAGGCCTTCCGCCGCGCGGGCGTGCGCACCGCGGTGCTGTCGAACTCGTGGGGCACGGACCGCTACGACCGCTCCCGGTGGGACGCGATGTTCGACGCCGTCGTCCTGTCCTGCGAGCACGGCGTCCGCAAGCCGGACCCGGAGATCTACCCGATCGCGCTCGACGCGATCGGCCTGCCGGCCGCGGAGTGCGTCTTCGTCGACGACATCGGCGGCAACCTCAAACCGGCCCGCGCGCTGGGGATGACGACGATCCGGCACACCGACGCCGCGTCGACGATCGAGCAGCTGGAACGAATTTTCGGAATCGCCATTGCCGGCGATCGTGCTGTGAAGGAAGGGCAACGATGAGCGGACCTCTCACCGGGCTGCGGGTGCTGGAACTCGGCGGGATCGGACCCGGTCCGCACGCCGCGATGATGCTGGCGGACCTCGGCGCCGACGTCGTGCGCGTGGACCGCCCCTCGGGTGGCCTCAAGGTCGCGCCGGGCGCGCGGGACTGGATGCTGCGCAACCGCCGCCGCGTCGACGCGGACATGAAGACCGAGGACGGCATGGCGACGATGAAGGCGCTGCTCGACGCCGCCGACGTCGTCATCGAGGGCTTCCGCCCCGGCGTCGCCGAGCGCCTGGGCATCGGCCCGGCCGACGTGCACAAGACCAACCCGGGTCTGATCTACGCCCGCATGACCGGCTGGGGCCAGGACGGCCCGTGGGCCAAGGTCGCCGGCCACGACATCAACTACATCAGCGTCACCGGGATGCTGAAGGCGATCCAGAAGGGCGACAGCGGCCCCGTCCCGCCGCTGAACATGGTCGGCGACTTCGGTGGCGGCTCGATGTTCCTCGTCTTCGGCATCCTCGCCGCGCTGTACGAGCGCGAGAAGTCGGGCCAGGGCCAGGTCGTCGACGCCGGCATCGTCGACGGCACCATGACGCTGGCTCAGATGGTTTGGGGCCTGATGGCCGGCGGCGCCTGGACCGACCAGCCCGCGGCGAACCTGCTCGACACCGGGTGCCCGTTCTACGACACGTACCAGTGCTCCGACGGCGAGTGGATGGCCGTCGGCTCGCTCGAGCCGCAGTTCTACGCCGAGTTGCTTCGGGGCCTCGGCCTCGACGGCGAGGACCTGCCGAAGCAGGGCGACCGCTCCGGGTGGCCGACGCTGCGGGCGCGGTTCACCGAAGTCTTCGCCTCGCGGACCCGCGACGAGTGGACGAAGGTCTTCGAGGGCACCGACGCCTGCGTCACCCCCGTCCTGTCGTGGGGCGAGGCCGCGCAGCACCCGCACATTGTCGGCCGCGGTTCGCTGATCGAGGTCGACGGCGTGACGCAGGCCGCCCCGTCGCCGCGGTTCTCCCGCTCCGCCCCCGCGACCCCCACCCCTCCCCCGGACTCCTCCGTCCCCCTCGACGAGGTCCTCACCTCCTGGAAGCGCTGACCCCCTGCACAAGAGATGTCATCTCCAATGCAGATGACATCTCTTGTGCAGATGACATCTCTTGTCCAGGGCATCGCGGCGTACGCACCGGGTAGTCCTGCTCGCATGGACGCGACGACGGACCACACCTCCCCGCACCGGCCCCGTTCCCTGGTGAAGCGGCTGGTGCGCGTGATGCGCCGCAACACCGAGGCGCCGGCGACCGACAGCGCGAACGCGGTGCGGATCGACGACGTCGCCCCGGACTGGACCCCGCCCGTGCAGCCCGACGTGGACGGCCCGCAGACCTGGGCCGACCTGGACGCGGCGCGGGTGCCCAAGGCGCGCCACGCCGGCAACGACCCCGTCCAGCTGCCGGGGAGCCGCGCCGAGGCCGGAGGCCCGCCGGTCTACGCCGACCCGGAGATGGTCAACCCGGCCGCGGCGGAGAAGATGCGCCCGCTGTTCCGGCGCGAGCGCTGAGCCCCACGTCAGGAACGCCACAGTACGAATTCGTACCCTCGTCGCCCGCTCGCGCGCCCGACGTGGTGTCATGTGAACCATGAATAGTCCGGAGCGCATCGACCTGCCCGGGGCAGGGCTCCGGCTGGCCGCGGACGCCGCGGGGCCGGAGGACGGTCTGCCCGTTCTGCTGCTGCACGGCGGCGGCCAGACGCGCCGCTCGTGGGGCCGCGCACTGCCGGCGCTCGCCGAGGCCGGCGCTCGCGCGATCGCGGCGGACCTGCGGGGCCACGGCGACAGCGACTGGGCGCCCGACGCCACCGCGTACCGCCCGGAACATTTCGCGGCCGACGTCGTGGCCGCCGTCGAGTCGATCTCGGAGAACAGCGGCGGCCGCCCGGTGCTCGTCGTGGGCGCCAGCATGGGCGGCGTGGCCGCGCTGGTCGCGGCTCCGCAGCTCGGGGACCGGCTGACCGGCCTCGTGCTCGTCGACGTCGTCGCCAACATCCGGATGGACGGCGCCCGCCGCGTCCTGGATTTCATGAAGAGCGCGCCCGACGGCTTCGCGACGCTGGAGGAGGCGGCCGACGCCGTCGCCGCCTACCTGCCGCACCGGCCGCGCCCGTCGGACCACGAGGGCCTCAAGCGCAATCTGCGCCGGCGCCCCGACGGCCGCTGGGTCTGGCACTGGGACCCGCGCCTGGTCACCGCGGACGCCCTCGACCGCGTCGAGGAGGTCCACAACGGCCAGCTCGACGACGCGGCCGCGGCGGTCCGCGTCCCGACCTTGCTGGTGCGCGGGTTGCTCTCCGACATCGTCGACGAGGACGGCATCGCGCACCTCAAGGGCCTGATCCCGCAGCTGGAGGTCGTCGACATCGCGGATGCCGCCCACACCGCGGCCACCGACGACAACGACGCGTTCGTCGCCGCCGTCCTGGAGTTCACGCACCGCGTCGCGGCCGGCGCCCGCTAGGAGCTCTCGGCCCCGCGCATCCCGGCGACGTCGACGCGGTAGCCGGCGTTGCCCGGCCACTCCGCGGAGAGGCTGAAGCGGTCGCCGCGGATCAGGCTCTCGCGGAACTCCAGCGGCCGGCCGTCGAGGCAGCCGATGCGGGTGACGGCGAGGACGGCGACGTCGGCCTTGATGCCGAGCAGGCGCCGGGTCGGGGCGTCGGCGACGAGAGCCGTGATGCTCTCGCGGCCGCCGTTGAGGCGGATGCCCGTCAACCGGGCCATCTCGCCGTAGAGGCTGGTGTGCTCGAACGTCCCGCCGAGCAGGGGTTCGCCGACCTCGCGCGGGAGCCAGCTGCGGTCGAGCGCCAGCGGTTCGCCGTCGGCGAGACGGAGGCGCTCGAGGAGGACGAGGTCGGACTCGGGGTCGACCCCGAGGGTCTGCGCGACCTCGGCGTTCCGGCGCAGTTCGAGGACCCGCACCTTGCTCCGCTGCTCGACCCCGGTGGCCTCGACCGAGCGGAACAGCGAGTACAGCGCGCCGAGCGGCTGCTCGATGGCCGCGTGCCGGACGGAGCTGCCGCGGCCCCGCGTCGAGTCGACGACGCCGGAGGCCCGCATCCGGCGCAGGGCCTCCCGGACGGTGTGCCGACTGACGCCGTACTGCTCGGCGAGCTCGTGCTCGCCGGGGAACGCGGTGTCGAACGCCCCGTCCGCCAGGCGCCGCTGCAGGTCCTCCTCCAGCTGCGCCCACAGCGGACGCGAGGAGGAACGGTCCAGCTCGCGCGGCGCCGCGGGGCTGGACATGAGTGGCACACCTCCGCGGCGGGGACCGAACGCCCCAGGGTACTGCGCGGGGACGCCTCCCGAGCGGGGTTGCGCGCCCGTCGGACCTCGGTCAGAAGTGGTTGCAGACGTACGCGTCGCCGCTGCGGAAGCCGCGGTCGAACCACGCCGACCGCTCGTTCGCCGTGCCGTGGTGCAGCTTCGAGGAGGTCTCGGTGTCCCCGAGGGCCCGCAGCGCGCGCCGGGCGTCGGCAACGTCCTTGGAGTTCAGGGAGCCGTTGGCGACGGCGGCGCGGACCCAGATCCCGGCGAGGCAGTCGGCCTGCAGTTCCTGCTTGCTGACCTTGGGGTCGGCGATGCCGATCGTGTGCTGGATGTGGTGGCCGAACTCGTGGGCGATGATCGCCGCGACGCCGCCCTTGTTGTAACGGGCGTAGATCGCGCCGTGCATCCAGCCCGACGCCAGGTACACCGTCTTGTCGCCGCGGCAGTAGAACGCGGGGTAGGCCTTCTTGGAGTCGGCCGGGTTCGCGACCGCGCGGCCGCACTTCGACATCGCCGACTTCCCCGGGGCCGCGACGACCAGGCGCGGGCCGCTGTAGCGGACGCCCGCGCGCGAGAGCGCCGAGACCCACCAGTTGTCGATCGTGTTGATGATCCCGCGCTGGTAGCTCGCGTACTCGACGAGGCTGATCCCCGCCGTGGCCGGCTTCGCGGGCGCGGTCGAGACGGTGGGCTTCGCGTTGCTCGTCGTCGGCGCGACCGCCTTCGCGGGCTGCGCGGCCGCCGCCTCCGGGGCCGCCGCGGCGGCGGGGGCCGGGGCCTGGGGCTGCCCGATCGCCCCGTCGGACTCCGCGATCGCGGCCGAGTGCATCGGCTGGTCGGACCGGAACTGGCCCTCCGCCGCGAGCACCACCCCGCCGACGAGACCCAGCACGGCCACGGGCACGGCGATAGCCGTCACCACACCCGGAATCCGCATGCCGGAGCCCCCTTCTTGACGAGGTGATTCTCCGCGAGCGGGGCCCCGAAACCGACCGAGGTTGTCCGGGTTTGACCGCGTCCTTACTCCCGGACCCTCACCGAACCCCGGCCTTGAAGATCGCTAACGGCCCCCGTTGCGTCCGAAGATGTGGTCGCAATAGCAGCCACATCGTCGGACGTCCGCTATGTCTCGACGCGGAAGGCGCGGCGGCGGGGCTTCACCGGGCGCATCAAAAACTCGGGGCGGCGCTGGCCGCCGGGGCCGAGGGTGGCTCGGGTCTTGGCGAGCCACTCGCGGTACATCTCCATCGACTTCGCGGTGTCGACGTAGACGTCGCCGTACTGGTCGGTCGCCTCGGCGGGGGTCATCCGGACCTTCTGGAGCCAGCACTGCTGACCCGACCACGGGTCGGCCTGGACGGCGAAGGCGAGGTTCTGGTGCACGCCGGGGTCGGTCCACCAGATGCGCTCGGAGTCGGGGTCGTCACTCGTGAAGGGCTGGATCCCGCCGCGGTAGCGGAGGAAGAACGAGTCCGGTCCGTCCGGGTGGGAGATGTCGACCAGGCCCTGCGCCCAGCGGCTGCCCTCGGTGTCGTGCAGGCGCCAGCGGCCCATGTGGTGGCTGAGCGCGCAGACGCCCGGGCGGATCGCCTCGGTCACCCACACGCGGGGGACGAAGTAGCCGATCGACGTCCGCAGCCGGACCAGGTCGCCCGTCTTCACCCCGTGCCGCGCGGCGTCGACGGAGTTCAGCCACAGCGGATGGCTGTTCGAGATCTCGTTGAGGTACTTCGCGTTGCCGGACCGGGTGTGGATCAGCGTCGGCAGCCGGAACGTCGGGACGAGGACGAGGTCGCCGGCAGTCAGGTCGATCTGGTCGGCCGCGACGTGGGAGCGGATGTACCCGGGGGTCGCGTGCTCGGGCCAGCCCCAGTCACGCATCGCCTCGGAGTACAGCTCCAGCTTCCGGCTCGGGGACAGCCAGCCGGCGGTGACAGTGCCGTCCTCGTGCTGGACACCGACCGCGCCGGCCTCGCCGATCAGCGGCGGGACTGAGTCCCCGTCAGTCGGCTTGCGGAGCACGCCCCGCTCGTCGGGGACGGCGTTCTCGAGCTCGGCCTCGGTCAGCGGGCGCTCGTCCTGCCGGTAGAGCTGGTCCGCGACCTCGACGACGCCGTAACGGCGCATGTACTCCAGCGGGGTCAGGCCCTCCCGCTCGGCCTTCTCGGGCAGGTTCGGGACGCGGTTCTCGAAGATCCACCGGTAGTACTCGTCGACCGTGACTTTCTCGCCCGGGCGGTACTTGGATTCGAAGTGCTGCCGGATCCCCATCGACCCGTCGGGGTCGATGCGCCACGACAGCTCGAACCAGAGCTCGTTCTCCTCCCACACCTCGCCCGGGTTGGCGTCGCGGGTGTCGGCGTAGGGCATCCCGAGCTTCTCCATCGCGACGCGCTTCACCGGCTGGCGGAAGCCGAGCCACCGGCTCGAGTGCGTCTCGTAGGAGTGGGTGTCGTGGCGCTCGGGCGCGTGACCCATCGGGAGGATGTAGTCCGCGAACTCGGCGGTCTCCGACCACGTCGGCGTCAGCGCGACGTGGCAGCGGACCTTGCTCTCGTCCGTCAGCGCCTTCATCCAGGTGAACCCGTCGGGGTAGGTCCAGATCGGGTTGAAGACGCGGCTGAAGTACACGTCCATCACGCCGCGGCCCTCGGCGAGGAAGTGCGGCAGCAGGATCGACATCTCGTTGCAGGCCAACGGGTACTCCGGCGGCCAGTGCAGCTCGTTCCAGTGGTCGTGCGCCGGGACGTCGGGGCCGTGCGGGATGAACTTGTTCCACCCGTTGGGCGCGGTGCCGCCGACGGTGCCGATGGACCCGGTCAGCGCGAGCACGAACCACAGCGCGCGGCTGACCGCCCAGCCGCCGTAGTTCCCGGCCGCGGCGCTGCGCCAGATGTGCGCGGAGAGCCGGTGGTCGCAGTCGGCGACGATCTCCGCGATCTCCCGGATCTTCTCCGCCGGCAGCTGCGACTCCGCCGCCGCGAACTCGAAGGTGTAGTCGGCGTAGTCCGCCTCGAGGCAGTCGAGGAACTCCTCGAACGTCGACTTCTCGGGGTGCAGGTTCTGCAGGTAGACGTCCCAGTTGAACCAGCGTCGCAGATAGGCCTCGTCGATCTGACGGGTCTTCAGGAGGTGGCTCGCGATCGCGAGCAGGATCGCGGCCTCGCTGCCGGGCCACGGGGCGAGCCAGACGTCAGCATGGGAGGCCGTGTTCGACATCCGCGGGTCGACGACGATCAGTTTCGCCCCGGACTGCTTGCCCTCCATGATCCGCTGCGCGTGGGGGTTGAAGTAATGCCCGGTCTCCAGGTGACTGGAGAACAGCAGGATCACCTTGGCGTTGGCGTGATCCGGGCTCGGCCGGTCGTAGCCGCCCCACAGGGTCTGGCCCAGACGCGCGCCGGACGAGCAGACCTGCGTGTGGGAGTTGTGCCCGTCGATGCCCCAGGCCTGAAGCACCCGCTCGGCGAAGCCGTCCTCACCGGGACGCCCGACGTGGTACGCGACCTCCTCGTGGCGGTTCTCCGAAATCGCCTTGCGGATCCGGCCGGCGATGTCGTCGAGGGCTTCGTCCCAGCTGACCTGCTGCCACTGGCCGCCGCCACGCTCCCCCACCCGCTTGAGCGGGTGCAGGATCCGCTCCGGGTCGTGAACCTGGTTGACCGTCGCCGGGCCCTTGGCGCAGTTGCGGCCCCGGGAGCCCGGGTGCGCCGGGTTGCCCTCGAGCTTCTTGATCGACAGGTCGTTCTTGTCGACGTAGGCGAGCAGCCCGCACGCGGACTCGCAGTTGAAGCACGTCGTCGGGATCAGCATGTACTCCCGCGGCACCTTCCGCGGGTGGGCCTTCGCGTCGTACTCGACGTGGTTGTCCCAGTTCTCGACCGGCGGGAAGTTCCGCAGGTGCTCGTGGGTCCGGTGGCCGGGCAGTTCGGTGGTCATGAGAGCGGCACGTCCTGTCCCGCGCGGACGAACACGGACTCGTACATCAGCAGGGCGACCTGGACGCCGATCCCGCCGGCGAGCGCGGCGCCGAGGTTGTCCCCGTCCCAGGCGAACATCGCGACCGCCGCCGAGACGAACGCGAGGGCGAGAGAGCCGAGGAACATCGGCCGGTACTGACCGTGCGTCACCAGGTGGGCCGCGGCGCTCGCCTGCTTCGTCTCGTGGGAGGCGTAGAACTCCACGATCGCGAACGCGATGTGCAGGACGGTCGCGACCACGAGGCAGCGGACGACGACCTGCTCGAACCCGGGGCCCTCGGGCGTGAGGGTCGGCACGCGGTCGTGCCACCCGTCGCGGCTGCTCGGGTCCGCACCGAAGGCACCGAGCAGGATCGCGAGCACGCCCGCACCGACCATCACGGCCTGCGCGAGCAGGTGCGGGAACAGCAGCTTGGACTGCCACAGGTCACGGCCCTCGGCCTGGGCGAAGAGGAAGGCGGTGTACCCGGCGGCCATCACCGCGGCGGGGATCGAGACGTAGACCAGTACATCGACCAGCTCGTACGGATAGCCGACGTTGCCGGATTCGGCGAACAGCCCGACCGCCAGCCACGCGCTCGCGACCGCGCCGAAGGCGACCAGGGCGAGGGATCCCTTGAACAGCCAGGACGTCCAGTTGCCCTTGGTGAAGATGTAGAGGAACCGCTCAGGGCGCTTGAGGTCGGCGATCAGGAGCACACCGGTGACGGCGACGCCGACCAGACCGATGAGCGGGGCCCAGACGGTCTGGTAGCGGCCGAGGTTCTCGTCGAGCAGGACCGCGAGCGCGACGACCAGCAGGGCGCCGGCCGCGATGCCCTTCGTCCAGAGGTAGGTCGTGACCCGCCAACCCCACGGCCGGGGGTGGGCGGTGTTCAGCGTCGTGACGGCGGGGCCGTCGAGGCTCGGCGCGGGCGGGGGGAGGTGCTGCGCGACCTCGGCCCGGTGAGGGTCGGGCTGGGAGTAGATGTACGCCTGATCCGCCGGGGCCTGGAGTGGGTCGAGGACCGGGATCGAGGCGCCGATGTAGAAGACGTTCGGGCCGGTCTTCTGCTCGGGGGCGCGGACGCGCGTCGGGTTCTCGGCGATCAGTTGCGAGATGCCGGAGTTCTCGTCCTCCAGGTCACCGACCCAGATCGAGTGGGTCGGGCACACGACGACGCAGGCGGGCTCGAGGCCCTCGTCGACCCGGTGCGCGCAGAAGTTGCACTTCGCCGCGGTGTGGGTGTTCTCGTCGATGTAGATCGCGTCGTACGGGCAGGCCTGCATGCAGGACTTGCAGCCGATGCAGTTCTCGCTGTCGAAGTCGACGATCCCGTCCGAGCGCGTGAACAGCGCATGCGTCGGGCAGATCTTCACGCACGGGGCATCCGTGCAGTGGTTGCAGCGCATGACGCCGAAGTCGCGGGTGTTCTCGGGGAAGGTGCCCGAGTCGACGTACTTGACCCAGGTCCGGAACTGCCCGACCGGGATCTCGTGCTCGGTCTTGCACGCGACCGTGCAGGCGTGGCACCCGATACAGGTGCGCTGGTCGATCGCGAATCCGTAGCGCATGAGTGCGGTCTCCCGGGCGGTCGGGGTGCGCTGATTTGTACGTACAATATGCTGGCTGGAGCCGTGGCGCCATTCGATCGGGCGTGCGGAACCGATTGAACCCCCGCCCGGGGAGGTCACATGGACCAACACGCCCCCGACCCACGACCGGCCCAGGACGACTACGACCTGGACTACCGGTTCACGCTCGCGAACGAGCGGACCTACCTCGCCTGGCTGCGCACGGCCCTGGGGCTGCTGGCCGGCGCGGTCGCGCTCGTCCACCTCGTCCCGCAGGCCGGGGACGAGGCCGACAACGCCGAGCGCGGGATCGGGTTCGCCCTCGCACTGCTCGGCATCGCCGTCACGCTCGGCAGCATGCGACGCTGGCAGACCGTCCAACGGGCGATGCAGCGGCACGAGAACCTGCCGGCGTCACGGGCGCCGATCTACCTCGGGCTGGCCGTCGTGGCGGTCGGGATCGCCGTCGTCGTGCTCCTCGCGCGCTGATGCGCCTGACCCCGGTCTCCGGTCCGCGCGGACGGCTCCCCGGCCTGCCCGCGCAGCGGACGATGCTGGCCTGGGACCGGACCGCGCTGGCCCTGATCGCCCACGGCGCGTTCGTTCTCGTCCGCAACCCCACCGACGGCAGCCCGGCCCGGATCGTCAGTGCGGCGCTGTCCCTCGCGCTCGCGCTGCTGGTCGCCGGCCTCGGCCGCCTCCGCGCCCGCGAGATCGGCGACAGCGACCGGACCCGCTACGCCCGCGTGCCCACCCGACCGCTGATGATCCTCACCGCCGGGGTCCTGCTCCTCGGCGTCGCCGACCTCGTCGCGATCCTCCACTGACGCCCGCCGGCGGAGAACGCCGCCTGTGGAAAAGAAAGGGTGACACCCCTTACTGCGCAGTAAGGGGTGTCACCCTTTTTTGACAGCGACGACGCGTTCCTGACCGCGGCTACGCGGCGGAGGACTCGGCGGCCCAGGCGGAGTAGCCGCCGAGGAGGTCGGAGACGTCGGAGAAGCCGTTGGCCTCGAGCAGGCTCGCGGCGGCGATGGAGCGGTAGCCGCCGGCGCAGTGGACGAGGACCGGGCGGGAGCGGTCGAGCTGGTCCAGCGCCGTCCGCAACCGGGTGACGCAGAGGTTGACCGCCCCCGGGAGGGCGCCGCCCTTGTGCTCGCCGGGGCCGCGGACGTCGACGACCTGCAGGTCGGGGTTCGCCGCGATCGCCTCGGCAGCCTGATGCACCGTCAGCCTTGAGGAGGAGACGACCAGCTCGGGGTTGTTCGTCAGCTCCTCGAGGTCGGTCAGCTGACAGGCGACGAGGTCGAGACCGACGCGGGCCAGCCGCAGCCGCGCCTCGGCGCACTGCTCGGGCGAGCCGACGAGGATCACCGGCTGGTCGGCGGCGATCAGGGCCGCGGCGTACTCGGCGAACCGGCCCGAGAGGCCGACGTTGATCGCGCCCCGCAGGTGGGAGGCGGCGAAGGCCTGGTCGTCGCGGACGTCGAGCAGCAGGTAGCCCAGGCGCTCCTGGTGGCTGATCGCGGTGGCCGCGTCGACCTCCTGCACCGGGAGCTCCGGGTCGAACGGGAGGTGCCCGGACTTGTTCACCGCGACCTCGTCGACGAAGTACACCGGCGGCGCCCCGAGACCCTCGGTGACGACGGCGACGAACTCGTCCTCGCTCATCGGCGCGAGCGCGTAGTTGCCGCGGCGCTGCTCGCCCAGGGTGGAGACGGTGTCGGTCGAGAGCGCCTTGCCGCACGCGCTGCCGGCGCCGTGACCCGGGTAGACGAGGACCTCGTCGGGCAGCGGCAGCAGCTTCGTGTGCAGCGAGCGGTACAGCAGGCGCGCCATCTCGTCGGCGGTGCGGCCGGCCGAGCCGAGCAGGTCGGGCCGGCCGACGTCACCGAGGAAGAGCGTGTCGCCGGTGAGGATCGCGTGCGGCGTGGGGTCGCTCCCCCGCTCGTACACGACGAGGGTGATCGACTCGGGCGTGTGGCCCGGGGTGGCCAGCACCTCCAGGACGACGCCGGTCTCCGGGTCGCCCAGCGGGATGCGCTCGCCGTCGGCGAGGCGACGGATCGGGAACTCGACCGGCGAGACCTCACCCATCGCGATCTCCGCGCCGGTCCGCTCGGACAGCTCGGTGTGACCCGGAATGAAGTCGGCGTGGACGTGGGTGAGCACGACCAGTTCGATCGTCAGGTCCTGCGCCTTCGCGTCCTGCAGGTACTGCTCGACGTCGCGGCGGGGGTCGACGACGACCGCCCGGCGGCTGACGGGGTCCGCCACCAGGTAGGACGCCTGCGACAGACACTGCAGGTAGTACTGGTCGAGGATCATGAGCGCTCCTCCGACGGGGCGGGTCGTTCCCGGGGAACCAATTGTACGGACAATAACGCGCTTCCGGCGTCCGTACCAGGCTTCAACCCAAGCTACCCGCTCGACATTCCTGTCGCGGTCGTCACTGCGGCTTGCGGAGCTCCGCTCCGTAGACCGCGGCCTGGGTCCGGCGCTCCATGCCGAGCTTGGCGAGGAGGGCGGAGACGTAGTTCTTGACGGTCTTCTCGGCGAGGAACAGGCGCTCGCCGATCTGGCGGTTGGTCAGGCCGTCGGCGATCAGGCCGAGGATCTCGCGCTCCCGCTCGGACAGCGAGGCCATCCGCGGGTCGGCCGGGGCCCCGTCGCGCAGCCGGGCGAGCAGCCGCTCGGTCACCGACGGGTCGAGCAGCGACTTGCCCTCCGCGACCTGACGGATCGCGTCGAGCAGGCTCGTCCCACGGATCTCCTTGAGCAGGTAGCCGGCCGCGCCGGCCATGACGGCGGCGAAGATCGCGTCGTTGTCGTCGTAGCTGGTGAGGATCAGGCACCGCACCTCGGGCATCGCCGAGCGGATGTCACGGCAGACGTCGATGCCGCTGCCGTCGGGCAGCCGGGCGTCGAGGACGGCGACCTGGGGCTTGAGCGCGGGGATCCGCGCCAGCGCCTGGGCGGCCGTGCCGGCGTCCCCGATGACCGTGATGTCGGGGGCGGAGTTCAACAGGTCCGCCACCCCCCGCCGGACGATCTCGTGGTCGTCCAGGAGGAAGACGGTGATGGGCTCGCCAGTGCCCGTGGTGTCCATGCTGCCTGCTTCCCGTTCGGCTGAGCTTCCCCGTGAGAGCTGAGCCTTCCGATGCGTAACGGTTCCCGAGCACCCGAACTTTAGGCCCCCGGCCGACGGTATTCGGTGGACGCCACATTGTGGATTGCCGCAGCCGTGACACACCGCCAGATTTCGCGCCGAATCCCCCAGGACAGCCGTGAGGGCCCGGATCGACCGCAACGATCCAGGCCCTCACGTCACCCCGAGTCTTCTCACCCGCCAGAGTGAGTCGCCGGCCGGGAGTTCGACGGCCGCCTGACCAGCATGAAACCGGGCCCGGCGCCGACGACCCAGGGTCGAAAGTCCCGTCCTTGCGGCCCGGCGGTCCCGCTGCGCCCCGGCAACAATCCGTGACGAGAGTCGGCTCCGACTCCTCAACTCCCCGTCCGACCGGCCGACAAGAACCGGCGAGCCAGGACGGCCACCCCCTCAAGCGCCACGGACCGGCGCTGCCCCACCAGCAGTTTCGATCCCCCGCATCGGAGCGGTCCGTGTTCGACGCCATCGGCCTCACATCCGGCAATGTCGCGATGTACGCGATCACCAGTGCCCTGGACGGTCTTGCCGCCCGCCAGCGCGCGATCGCGGACAACGTCGCGAACATCAACACGCCCGGCTTCCTCGCCGGCAAGGTGCAGTTCGAGGACGCGCTCGCGAGCGCCGTCGCCACCGGCGACACCTCCGGCGGTCCCACCTGGTCGATCGCCCGCTCGCTCGAGCCGACCCGCACCGACGGCAACAACGTCAACCTCGACCGGGAGACGCTGCTCAACGTCGACACCGGTCTGCGCTACTCCCTGATGCTGCGGGCCGCCGACCACGAGTTCGGCATCCTGCGCGCCTCGATGCGGGCGGTGTGACGATGAGCCTGTTCTCCGTCTTCGGCATCGCCGGCTCCGGCGTCACCGTCCACCGCAAGTGGCTCGACGCGGTCGCCGACAACATCGCCAACGTCAACACCGTCCGGTCGACGAACGAGGAGGCGTTCCGCGCGCGCTACGTGCTCGCGCAGGCCGTCGACTACGGCAACGGGACCGGCGGCGTCGCGGTCGCCGGCGCCGTGCTCGGCAACGCCGAGGGCCGGATCGTCTACGACCCGCAGCACCCGCTGGCGGACGAGAACGGCAACGTGCGCCTGCCGGACATCGACCTCGCCGCCCAGATGACCCAGCTGATCGTCGCGCAGCGCGGCTACCAGGCCTCGCTCGCGGTCGTGGACCGCGCCCGTGACGCCTACTCGGCCGCCATTCAGATCGGACGCGCATGAGCATCTCGCCCGTCGGCTTCACGCCGATCGCCCCGATCGCCCCGCCCGTCGCCACCGGCGCCACCGCCGCGGTCCCGTCCGGCGACTCGTTCGCGACCGCGCTCGGCAACGGCCTCGAGGCCCTGGCCGGCACCCAGGCCAAGGCCGAGGGGCTCGCGGTCCAGGCCGCGACCGGTCAGCTGACCGACGTCCACCAGTACACGATCGCCGCCACCCAGGCCCAGCTCGCGACCGAGCTGACCGTGGCCGTCCGGAACAAGGCGGTCGAGGCGTTCAACGAGATCCTGCGGATGCCGCTGTGACGGCGCGCTCCTCGGCGAATGTCCCGGCGAAAGTGACGGAGATCCACTGATGCCACCCGTCGTCTCCGGCCTGCTCGGCAAGGGCGGCCGGATGTTCTCCTCGTTCACCGTCGGCCAGAAGGTCGTCTCGGTGGTCGGGGTCCTCGGGCTGCTGTTCGGCGCCTACTTCTTCATGTCCTGGGCGACCAAGCCGACCTACGCGCCGCTGTTCACCAACGTCGCGCCGGCGGACGCGTCCGCGATCGTCGACCAGCTCAACGCGGCGGGCACGCCGTACCAGCTGGCCAACGGCGGGACGACGATCCTGGTCCCCCAGTCGATGGTCTACGACACCCGCATCGCGATGAGCGGCAAGGGCATCGCCCCGAGCTCCAGCAGCAGCGGTTGGGGCATCCTCGACAAGCAGGGCATCACGACCTCGAAGTTCCAGCAGGACGTCGGTTACCGGCGCGCGCTGGAGGGCGAGCTCGCCCGCACCGTCCAAGGCATCGACGGCGTCACCACCGCGGTCGTGCACCTGGCGCTGCCGGAGAAGACGGTCTTCACCAAGCAGTCCGACTCGGCCAAGGCGTCCGTGCTCGTCGACACCGCGCCCGGGACGTCACTGACGTCGGGTCAGGTCCAGGCGATCGTCAACCTGGTCTCCTCCGCGGTGGAGAACCTCAAGCCCGACCAGGTCACCGTCGCCGACTCCAGCGGCAAGACGCTCTCGGCCTCCGCCGAGTCGTCGGCCGGCACCGCGGCGGACAACCGCGCGCAGCAGACCCGCGAGTACGAGACCCGCGTCGCCTCCGACCTGCAGGCGATGATCGATCGCGTCGTCGGCCCCGGCCACTCCGAGGTCCGGCTCTCCGCCGACCTGGACTTCGACGCGACGAAGACCACCAGCGAGACCTTCACCGACCCCGGCACCAAGCCGTCGGCCACGACGACCACCACCGAGAAGTTCACCGGCAACGGTGCGGCGGTCGGCGGCGTGCTCGGCCCGGACAACCAGGCCGTGCCGAACAACGGCACCAACGGGACCGGCAACTACGAGAAGACGACCGGGACGCAGAACAATCCGCTCAACCGCGTCGTCGAGGAGCGGACCTCCGCCCCCGGTGCCGTCCGCAAGTTGAACGTCGCGGTCCTGCTCGACGCCAAGACGGCGACCGCGGTGAACACCGCGCAGATCGAGGCGCTGGTCTCCTCCGCGGTCGGCCTGAACACCGAGCGTGGTGACACCGTCGTCGTCGACGCCCTGCCGTTCGACGAGACCGCGGCCAACGCGGCCGCCGAGGAGCTCGCCGCCGCGAAGAAGGCCGAGGCCGCCGCGAAGCGCAACAGCATGATCTTCACCGGCGCCAAGTACCTCGGTGGTGCGTTGCTCCTGCTGATGCTCTTCCTCTGGGGCCGGCGCAAGATGGCTCGGATGTCACGGGTGGCCGAGGACCGCCGCGAGATCGAGGCTCTGCAGCGCGCGCTGGCCGCGCAGCAGGCGGAGGCCGAGCTCACCGCCGTCCCGGGTGGCGTCGCCGCCGGCGCCTACGGCGAGCTCGCCGCGTCGCCGGCCGCCGACGCCCGCCACGACGTCGGTGACCTCGTGAAGACCCAGCCCGACGAGGTCGCGCAGTTGCTGCGCGGCTGGCTCGCGGACCGGCGGTCATGAGCGAGCGAAGCGAGCTCGTCATGAGCACTGAATGCGGCTCCGCGAGGACGAAGTCCGTGGCGGAGACGTCATGAGTACCGATCTGGCGACGCTCTCGGGCGTGACGAAGGCGGCCATCCTGCTGATGCAGGTGCCGCGGGACGACTCCGCGCGGATCCTCGCGCAGATGCGGGAGACCGAGGTCGAGGCCGTGACGGCCGAGATCGTGCGGCTCCAGCACGTGGACCCCGACCTCGCGGACCGGGTCATCACCGAGTTCCAGGAGATGGCCGCGGCCCGGCGGGTCGTGCTCGAGGGCGGCGTGCGCTACGCCCGCGACCTGCTCGCGGGCGCGCTCGGCGAGGAGAAGGCGGACGAGGTCATCGGGCGGATCTCCGCGTCGATGAAGGAGATCCCCTTCGAGTTCCTCCGCCGTGCGGACCCCCGGCAGATCCTGTCCTACCTCGCCGACGAGCACCCGCAGACGATCGCGCTCGTGCTCGCGCACATGAGCGCCGACCAGGCCTCGCTGGTGCTGGGCGGGCTCGCGCCGGCCCTGCAGGCCGACGTCGCGCACCGCATCGCGGTCATGGACCGGACCTCGCCGGAGATCATCACCTCGGTCGAGACCTCGCTGAAGCGGCGCCTGCTCTCGGTGCTCGCGACCAGCGAGTTCTCCGAGGTCGGCGGCATCTCGCCGCTGGTGGACATCATCAGCCGCGCGGACCGTTCGACGGAGAAGCTGATCCTCGAAGGCTTGGAGGGGCGCGACCCCGACCTCGCCGACGAGATCCGGAGCCACATGTTCATGTTCAAGGACATCGTCGGCCTCGACGACCGGAGCGTTCAGCTGGTGCTCCGTCAGATCGACACCAGCACGCTCGCCACCGCGCTCAAGGGCGTCAGCGAGGACGTCAAGGAGAAGATCCTGAAGAACATCTCCGAACGGGCCGCCGAGAACCTCCTCGAGGAGATCGACCTGCTCGGCCCGGTGCGCCTGCGCACGGTGGAGGAGGCGCAGGCCTCGATCGTTCAGAGCATCCGTTCCCTCGAGGAGTCCGGCGAGCTCGTGATGCGACGGGAGTCCGACGATGACTTCGTCTCCTGAGCTCCCGTCCCGCCTGATGCGCGGGACCGCCGCGGCCGACCTGCCCCCGGCACCGCTGGAGGGCCTGCTCGACCCGCTGCAGCGCACGGCGCTCGAGGAGCTGTCCGCGGCGACGCGCGCCGCGGCCCGGGCCGAGGGTTTCGCCGTCGGCTGGGCCCAGGGCCGGCGGGCCGCGGACGAGGCCGCCCGCGAGGAGGCCGCGCGCGTCGCGACCGAGCGCGCGGTGGCTGCGGAGCGTGCCGACCTCGAACTGTTGAACGCGCTGCGGGCGCTCTCGGCGGCCGCCGACGCGCTCGAGACCCGGGCTGTCGTGCCCGCGCAGGAGCTGACCGACGCGATCGTGCGCGGTGCCTTCGAGCTCGCGGAGAGCCTGCTCGGCCGGGAGCTGTCGCTGGCGGCCGACCCCGGGCTGGACGCGATCCGGCGGGCGCTGGACCTGCTCCCCCAGAACCGGCCGGTCACCGCGCGCCTGCATCCTGACGATGCGTCAGCGACGCGGGCCGCGCTCGCCACCGCTGACCTCGGCCGTGAGGTGCTCGTCGTCGCCGACCCCAACGTCGAGCGCGGCGGGGCGGTCGTCGACTGCGACGCCACCCGCGTCGACGCCCAGCTGGGGCCGGCGTTGGAGCGCGTCCGGGCGGTGCTCGGCCTGTGACCACCGTGTTCGCTCCCGACGTCCTCGCCGCCGCGCGCCCCCGGGCGACCGGCCTGGTGACGGGCGTCGTCGGGCTGGTCGTCGACGTCGTCGGCGTCGAGGCCGCGGTCGGTGAGGTCGTGATGCTCGGCCCGGACGAGATCCCGGCCGAGGTCGTCGCGGTGCGCCCGGCGACGGCCGAGGGCAGCCGCCTGGCGTGCATGCCGCTGGGCTCGACGAACGGGATCCGTGCCGGGCACCCGGCGCGCGGCACCGGTTCCGCGCTGACCGTCGGCGTCGGGGAGGCGCTGCGCGGACGTGTGCTCGACGGTCTCGGCTCGCCGATCGACGGCCGGCCGCTGCCGGCGGGACTGGAGCGCGTTCCCGTCGAGGCCGACGCCCCGCACCCGCTGCTCCGTGGCCGCGTGAACGTGCCGCTGTCGGTCGGCGTCCGCGCCCTCGACACGCTCGTGCCCGTCGGTCGCGGTCAGCGCATCGGCATCTTCGCCGGGTCCGGCGTCGGCAAGTCCTCGCTGCTGTCGATGATCACGCGCGGCACCGAGGCGGCGGTGACCGTCGTGTGCCTGGTCGGCGAGCGTGGCCGTGAGGTCCGCGAGTTCCTGGAGAACGACCTCGGGCCCGAGGGTCTCGCGCGCGCCGTCGTGGTCGTCGCGACCTCGGACGCGCCGCCGATGGTGCGCCTGCGCGCGCCGTTCGTCGCGACGCGGATCGCCGAGCACCTGCGCGACTCCGGCCAGGACGTCCTGCTGCTCATGGACTCCCTGACCCGCCTGGCCTACGCCCAGCGCGAGGTCGGCCTCTCCGCCGGCGAGCCGCCGGCCACGCGCGGCTACCCGCCGTCGGTGTTCGCGCTGCTGCCCCGACTGCTGGAGCGGGCCGGTCCGGGTGAGACCGGGTCGATCACCGGCATCTACACCGTCCTCGTCGACGGCGACGACCACAACGAGCCCGTCTCCGACGCGGCGCGGTCGATCCTCGACGGACACATCACATTGACCCGCCGCCTGGCGACAGCGGGGCAGTTCCCCAGCATCGACGTGTTGGAGTCGGTGTCCCGGGTGTCCGGCGCGGTGACGACGCCGGAGCAGCGCGCGCTCGCGACCGAACTGCGCCGGCTGATGGCTGCGCACCGCGACGCCCGCGACCTCATCGAGATCGGCGCCTACGTGGCCGGCACCAACCCGGTGGTCGACCGGGCGCGCGAGCTCGCCCCGGCGATCGACGCGTTCCTCCGGCAGGACCTGCACGGCCGGACCACCGCCGCCGAGGCATGGGCCGGCCTCGCCGCGCTGCTCGGAGGTGCGGCATGAGGTTTCTGCTCGGCACCGTGCTCAAGGTGCGCAAGCTGCGTGAGGACATCGCGAAGGCCGAGGCCGCCGCGGCGCAGGCCGCGTCCCACCGCGCCGCGACCGACTTCGCCCGCCGCGAGGCGGCCCTCGCCGGTCGCCCCGAGCCGGGCACGGCCGAGGCGTCGCAGTGGCTGGCCGCCCGCGCGGCGCTGCTGACGATGGCCTCCGACGTCGCAGTCGCCCGCGAGGTCGCGGTCGCCCGGGACGCGGACGCCGCCGCGGCGATGAACCGCTTCGCCACCGCTCGGCGCGAGCGCGAGGGCGTCGAGGATCTGGCGCAGCGTCAGAAGGAGGCCGAGCTGCGCGAGCGCGAGGCCGCGGAACAGCGGGAGGCCGACGACCGCGCCGGCGCCCGTCTCTTCGCCGCCCGGGAGGACCAGTCATGAGCATCGCCGACGTGCAGGCCCGCATGGCGGCCATCACCGCGCAGTTCGTCTCCCCGCTGCAGACCGTCGCGGTCGCATCGGCGTCGACGGCCACGGCCTCGGGGTCGACGGCGACCACCTTCGCCGCCGCGCTCGCGGAGGCGACGGCCTCGACGGGAGCGACCGGTTCGACCGGCGCGGGCGCCAAGGCCACCGGCACGGCGGCCGACCTGATCGCCGACGCGAAGCGCTACCTGGGCGTCCCCTACGTCTGGGGCGGCACCAACCCGGACAAGGGCGTGGACTGCTCCGGTCTGACGCAGCTGGTCTACGGCCACTTCGGCATCGACCTGCCCCGCGTCAGCTACCAGCAGGCGAAGGAGGGCACCCCCGTTCACGGGCTCGCCAACGCCAAGCCCGGCGACCTGCTCGCCTTCGACTCCCCCGTCGACCACGTCGCGATCTACCTCGGCGACAACAAGATGATCCACGCCCCCCGGCCCGGGAAGGTCGTCGAGATCTCCGACGTCTACGAGACCCCGACCCACATCCGCCGTCTGCTCCCCGAGACCGCCCCCGTGTCGAACGCGGCCACCAGCACGCTGGCGGCGGCACTTCCGGGCGGGCTGCCGATGGCGAACTCGCTGCTGGCCCAGTACCCGGCCCTCGCCGCCGCCCTCGGAGGGAGCTCGGCATGACGATCCCCACGCTCGGTTCGCTCCCGGTCCCCGTTCCCGCGCCGACCACCGTCCGCACGGCCGCGGACTCCGGGACGGACGCCGACGCCGGCACCGGCTCGGGCTCCGGCTCGGGCGAGGAGTTCGCCGGGATGGTCGCCGACCTCGTCGCGGCCCTGCTCGGCACGCCGACCCCCCACCTCTCCGGCGAGGCGCGCCTTTCCCCGGACCCGGATGGCCGCGGCGCGCCGGAGGAGTTGGCCCTCGCCGCGGGGGCCGTCCCCGCGATCCCGGTTCCGGCTCCGGCCCTGACCGCCACCCCGGGCGCGACCGCGGCGTCGGCGCCGGTCGAGGCGACCGACCCCGGCGAGGCGCGCCTTGCGGCCGCCTCGGACGGGCGCGCCGCGCCTGCGGACATGACCTCGGCCGCGGGACCCGCGGCCCCGGAGGCCCCGGACGCGCCCGCGACCCGGGCCGAAGCCGCCCCGCCCGAGGGACCCGCCGACCCCGCCGGCGGCTCGGACGCCCAGAACCCGCAGCCCAACCCCAACTTCTCCGGCGCGGGGCGGCCATCCCCCGCCGGGGAAGGGCGCGGCGCGCCGGAGAAGTCGGACGGGGTCACCCCGGCCGGCGCGGCTCCGGCCGCTGCGCCCACATCGGCCACCTCGGCCGTGGCCCCCGCGGCCGCGCCGGCGTCCGCGACCCCCGCGCCCCCGACTCTGGCGGCGCAGCTCGCGGCCCCGATCACCGCGGTGCACCAGCGCGGGGCGGAGGGGACGCACGTCCTGTCCGTCGACATCACACCCGAGGAGCTCGGCCCGGTCCGGGTGGAGCTCGAGCTTCGGGACGGCACGGTCGAACTCCGGCTCGCCGGCCAGAGCGAGGCCGCCCGCGACGCCCTGCGCGCGGCCCTGCCCGACCTGCGCCGCGCCCTCGAAGCGGCCGGCATCGGCACGGGCAGCTTCTCGCTCGGCGGGGACGGTGGCGCGCCGCAGCCCGGCCCGGGCAACCCCCAGAACGGGCACGCCCGTCCCGCCTGGGCGGGCGGGGACGGGCGTGTCCCGCACGACATCACCCCGAACGGAGACGCCGGATCGCCCACCGGCGCCCCGGCATCCGCCGGTTCGCTCGACCTGCAGCTGTAGTCAGGAGATACGTTGACCGTCCTTCCCCCCACCCCGATCTCGTCGCTCTTCGAGCCGAAGCCGGCGGCGCCCAGCACGCCGGGCAACACGCTCGGCAAGGACGCGTTCCTGAAGCTGCTCGTCGCGCAGCTGAAGTACCAGGACCCGACCGCGCCGACCGACTCGGCGCAGTTCATGGCCCAGACCGCGCAGTTCACGCAGGTCGAGAAGCTGGAGGAGATCGCCGCGGCGGTCACCTCCTCGCTCACCGCGCAGAGCGTGTTCGGTGTGAGCGCGATGGTCGGACGGACCGTCAGTTGGCTCCAGGCTGACGGAACCGAGCTCTCGGGCGTCGTCACCGCCGCCTCGTTCACCGCCGCCGGCCCCTACCTGACGGTGGAGGACGGCACGCAGGTCGCCATGGGCGACATCACCTCGGTGCGGGCGACTCCCGCGAACCCCCAGTAATCAGGAGGCTCTCCCATGCTTCGCTCGCTCTTCGCCGGCATCTCCGGTCTGCGCTCGCACCAGACGATGATGGACGTCACCGGCAACAACATCGCCAACGTGAACACGACGGGCTTCAAGTCGAGCACGACGGTCTTCCAGGACACGCTCTCGCAGCTGCTCAAGGGCGCGGGTGCGCCGGTCGGCGACAACGGCGGCACGAACCCGGCGCAGGTCGGCCTGGGCACGCGTCTCGCCGCGATCACGACGAACTTCGCACAGGGTTCGGCGCAGTCCACCGGCCGCTCGACGGACCTGATGATCCAGGGCGACGGCTTCTTCGTCGTCCGCAACGGCGGCGAGAACCTCTACACCCGCGCGGGTGCGTTCTCCTTCGACACCGACGGCCGCCTGACCACGCCCGAGGGCGCGGTCGTGCAGGGCTGGTCCGCGGCCAACGGCCTGATCGACACCAACGCCCCGGTCGGCGACATCCGCCTTCCCGTCGGCGCGGTCCTGCCCCCGGTGGCGACGAGCACCGCGTCCCTGGCCGGCAACCTGCCGTCCGACGCGGCGGTCGGCACCGTCGTCCGCACGTCGATCAAGATCTACGACGCGGCCGGCACCCCGACCGACATGGACATCACCGCGACGCTCGACGTCGGTGGCGTCTGGAACCTGACGTCCGGCGTCGGCACGCTCTCCCCGGCGACGCTGTCGTTCACCGGAGCCGGCGCGACCCCGTCCGCCACCTCGCTGACGTTCACCGCCACCAGCGGGCAGGTCATCACCGTCGACACCGGCACGGTCACCGGCTTCGCGGGCCAGAACACCCTCGCCGCGACCGGCCAGAACGGCTCGGCGATGGGCACCCTGCAGGCGTTCACGATGTCGCCGGACGGGACGCTCATCGGCGTCTTCTCCAACGGCCTCAAGAGCCCGCTCGCGCAGGTTGCCCTCGCGAACTTCAACAACCCGCCGGGGCTGGAGAAGGTCGGCGGGTCGATGTACCGCACGACGGTCAACTCGGGCACCGAACAGCTCGGCACCGCCGGCACCGCCGGCCGCGGCCTGCTCTCCTCGGGTCAGCTCGAGATGAGCAACGTCGACCTCGCGGCCGAGTTCACCAACCTGATCGTCGCCCAGCGCGGCTTCCAGGCGAACTCCCGTGTCATCACCACCAGCGACCAGATCCTCGAGGACCTGGTCAACCTCAAGCGCTGATCCCGCGCCAGGGGGGCGCTCAGAACGGGCGCCCCCCTGCCGAACTGACCCATGACGGGCCGACGGATCGGCCCGGCACACGGAACCAAGGATGGTGCCGCAATGATCGTCGTGACCCGCCTCGGCGGACCCGCGTTCGCCGTGAACCCCGATCTCATCGAGCGGGCGGAGGCCAGCCCCGACACGGTCGTGACGCTGGTCGACGGGACGAAGTACGTCATCGCCGAGACGCTCGTCGAGCTGATCGAGCTGATCCGGACGTACCGGGCGTCCGTGATCGCCGCCGCCGCCGTGGCCGAGCACGTCCTGCGTGAGCCCGTGCCGGCGCCGCGTCCGCGCTCCTCCGACGGGACCGTCGTCGCGCTGCCCCACCGGGACCGCTGATGGATCCGGCAACCCTGGTCGGGCTCGGCCTGGCCTTCGGCGCGATCTTCCTCGCCGCGATCCTCGAGGGCGCGGACCCGATGTCGGTGTTCCTGCTGCCCCCGATCCTGCTCGTCTTCGGCGGCACCCTCGGCGCGGGCCTGGCCGGCTCCACCATGAAGGACTTCATGGCCGTCATGAAGGGCCTGCCGAAGTACCTCACCGCGAAGGTGACGCCGCCGGACGAGACCGTCGCGACGCTCGTCGACCTCGCCGGCACCGCCCGCAAGGAGGGTCTGCTCGCGCTCGGCGACAAGGTGCGCCACGTCGAGGACCCCTTCCTCAAGAAGGGCCTGGAGAACGCGATCGACGGCACTGACCCGGACGAGCTCGCCGAGATCCTCGAGGCCGAGATCCGCGCGTTCAAGAAGGACGCGAAGGTCAGCTCGAAGCTGTTCACCGACTTCGGCGGCTACGCACCGACGATCGGCATCATCGGCACCGTCCTGTCCCTGGTCCACGTGCTCGGCATGCTCTCCGAGCCGGACAAGCTCGGCGGCTCGATCGCGGTCGCGTTCCTCGCGACGCTCTGGGGCGTCCTGTCGGCGAACGTCATCTGGCTGCCGATCGCGAAGCGGATCGACCGGATCGTGGAGCTCGAGGCCGCGCGCATGGAGCTCGCCGTCGAGGGCATCCTCGCGATCCAGTCCGGCTCGAACCCGCGTCTGGTCGCGCAGAAGCTGAAGGCCCTCCTGCCGCCGGGGGCACTGGTCGACAAGGCGGCCTGAGATGTCGCACGCCAAGGTTCGCCGGCGCGTCCGGCACGAGGAGCACGAGGAGCACGAGAACCACGAGCGGTGGCTCGTGTCCTACGCGGACATGATCACCGTGCTCATGGCGCTGTTCATCGTGCTGTTCGCGATGTCGACGATCGACGAGACCAAGTTCTGGGAGCTGCGGGCGAGCCTCGCCTCCAGCTTCGGCCACGAGATCACGGCCGTGCAGAGCGGCAAGAGCCCGGTCCCCGGCGACTCCTCGCCGGAGGGCCCGCTCGCGTCCGGACCGATCATGCCCGGCAGCACGGACGTGAAGAACCAGATCGACCAGGCCATCAAGGTCGCGCGCTCGAAGGAGGCGATGGCGCAGGCGCAGGCCACCCGGGCGGAGGTCGAGAAGGAGATCGAGGCGCTGGAGAAGATCCGCAAGGCGATCGCCAAGGCGCTGCAGGGGACGTCGGCCGCGAAGTCGGTCCGATTCCGCTACGACGAGCGGGGCCTGATCGTCTCGGTCATCACCGACGCGGTCATGTTCGCCCCGGACCGCGCGGAGCTCACCGAGACCGGCCGGCAGGTCGTCCACGCGATCGGCCCGGTGCTCCGCTCCGCACCCAACGACCTGCTGATCGAGGGCCACACCAACACCGTCCCGGTGAGCCCGAAGTACTACCCGTCCGAGTGGGAGCTCTCCAGCGCCCGCGCCTCGGCGGTGGTCCGCCGGATGATCGAGGCCGAGGGCATCGCGGCGAACCGGCTCTCCGCGATCGGCTGGGCCGACCAGCGGCCGCTGATCCCCGGCACCTCCACGGAGGCCAACCGCGTCAACCGCCGGGTCGAGATCGTCGTCGGCTCGACCCTCGCCCCGAAGGACCGCTCTCTGCTCGGCACGGTCGCCGCCCAGGAGGTCCCGGAACTCAGTAGCTCGGCCGCCAGCGCCGCAGCGAGCTCACCAGCGACATCTGCAGCGAAGGAGCAGACATGACCACGCCCACCATTCCTCGCCAGGGCAAGGCCGAGGACGGCGCCAAGGACGGCGCCGGAGACCTTGCCGGCAAGAAGGGGAAGGCGGCCAAGGACGGCGCCAAGTCCGGCAGGAAGAAGAAGCTGATCATCGTCCTCGTCGTCCTCGTGGCGGTCGCCGCGGCCTACTTCTTCGTGCTCAAGCCGAAGCCGGCGGCGTCCGGCGAGCCGGAGCCCGGGATGGTCGTCCGGCTCGACCCGCTGACGCTCAACCTCGACGGCGGGCACTACCTCAAGCTCTCGATGGCGCTGCAGTTCACCGCGGCCGCCTCCGCCGGCGGCGGTGGCCACGGCGGCGGGTCCGAGGAGCCCGACGGCTCGAAGGCCCTCGACATCGCGATCGCCCAGCTCTCCAACCGCAAGATCGCCGAGCTCAACACCGCCGCCGCCCGCCAGGCCGCCAAGACCAAGCTCCTGGACGCCATCGCCGAGGCCTACCACCACGACGTGATGGACCTGTACTTCACGGAGTTCGTGATGCAGTAGCCCCCGGGCGATCCCCCACGAAAGCGCAGATCGGTACGCAAATCGGACCGATCTGCGGTACGGATCTGCGCTTTCGTGGGTTTCGCTCAGGCCCACCCGCCCGCTGCCGAACAGAGCACCGTGGCAGACGGGCAGTTCGGTGTGACGACCCTCGGGCGGAATCGCCGTGGGTCGCGGACGGAGCCGCGGGCGTACGACTTCCGCCGGTCGACGAAGCTCTCGCGCAAGCACGTCCGATCCCTGGAGATCGTGTTCGAGACGTTCGCCCGGCAGTGGGGGACGTTGATGACGTCCAGCCTGCGCACGGTGACGACCGTCCACGTCGCCTCGATCGAGGAACTCACCTACGACGAGTACATCTCGCGGCTGAGCAACCCGACGATGGTGAACGTCCTGTCGGTGGAGCCGCTGGCCGGCGCCGGGATCCTCGAGCTGTCGATGACCAGCGCGATGGTCTCGGTCGACCGCCTCCTCGGCGGCCCGGGCACCGGCGAGCAGCCGCAGCGCCCGCTCACCGACATCGAGGTCGGCCTGCTGAGCACGATCGTGACGCGCGTCCTCGGCGAGCTCCGCTACGCGTTCGAGCCGATCGCCCGCATGGAGCCGGACGTCACGGCCATCGAGTACAACCCGCAGTTCGTCCAGGCCGCCGCCGCGGCGGACGTCCTGATCGTCGCCGGCTTCGACCTGCGCATCGGCGAGACCGAGGCGCCCGCGACGCTGTGCCTGCCGTTCGCGAGCCTGTTCCCCCTCCTCGAGGTGGCGATCGGCGCCGGCGCCGACCCGCAGCGGGCGGCCACGCCCACGCCGGTCCCCGTCCGCGTCGAGGAGCGGATCTCCGCGGTCCCGATCGAGGTCTCGGTCGGGTTCGCGCCCACCACCTTCACCCCGCGCACGTTGGTCTCACTCGCCGTCGGGGACGTGCTGCGACTGAACCACCGCGCCGCCGCTCCCCTCGTCGTCACGGCCGCGGACGTCACGTTCGCGCACGCCGTCCCCGGTACCCGCGGTCAGGCCCTGGCCTGCCGCATCGTCGACACCCCGCCCGAGCCCGCCCCCGGGAGCACTTCGTGACCGCACCTTCCGTCCTGCCGAGCGTCGTCTCCACCGTCGCCGCCGCGCTCAGCTCCTCGCTGCCGCTGGCGGCCCCCGCCACCGTCGGCGAGGCCGCCCCGGCCGGGCAGCCGCCGGCCGAGATCTTCGGCCTGCTCCCGCCCGGCGCGAGCACGGTCGTCGTCGCTCCGCTCGAGCCCGAGCGCGGCCTCGTCGCCGTCGTCGTCGGCTCGACGCTGACCGAGGCCCTGGCCGCCAGCCCGCTCGGCGAGCTCGACGTGGCCGCCGCGGTCCAGCCGGCCCTGACCGCCGCCGCGACCGCCGCCGGGGCCACCGCCGGCCCCGCGCGCGCGGTCGACCTCGACTCCGCCGTCCGCGAGCTCTTCTCCCTGCCGGACGCCTGGCTCGTCCCGCTCAACGACCCGGACGGCTGGGTGTGCGCGACGGCGATCGTCGTCGCGGCCCCGGAGGAGTTCGTCGCTGAGGCTCCGTCAGCCCCGGCCGGCACGCAGGGCGTGACCGAGCCGACGGGCACCGCGATCCCGCGCCAGAACGCCCCCGCGCGCTCGGCCGCCGCGCTCGCCGCGGGCGCCGGCCTGGACCTGCTGCGCGACGTCGTCATGGAGGTGACGGTCGAGCTCGGCCGCACGCGCATGACGATCTCCGAGCTGCTCTCGCTCTCCCCCGGCGCGGTCGTCGAGCTCGACCGGGCCGCCGGCAGCCCCGCCGACCTGCTGGTCAACGGCACGCTGCTGGCCCGGGGTGAGGTCGTCGTCGTCGACGAGGACTTCGGCATCCGCATCACCGAGATCGTCGGCCCGGCGGTCTCCGACGCGGCTCGTACGGTCTGAGGCCGGAGTCGTCCCGTGACTGACAACGTCGCCCTGCTGCTGCGGGTCGGGTTCTCCTTCACCCTGGTCCTCGGCCTGATGTGGGTCGCCGCCCGGGTGCTGAAGAACCGCACCTCCGGCCGGCCGACCGACACCGTCGAGGTGCTCGCCCGTACCCAGCTCGGTCGCGGCTCCTCGGTCGCGGTCCTCCGCATCGGGGACCGCGCGCTCGTCCTCGGTGTCACCGAGAAGAGCGTCGTCCAGCTCGGCGAGGAGATCCGCGACCTCTCGTCGCTCCGCGGCCGCACCGTGGCCGAGGTCCTCCCGGCCGCCACTGAACATGACATCTCCACCGTGCGCGCCCTGTTCACTGGAGATGACATCTCCACCGGTTCCCGTTCCGCTGCCCCGTCCGCACCCCAGGCCATGGCCGGCCAGGGTGCGTTGGCGGGCTCGATTCTCTCGCCCGCCACCTGGCGGATGGGCATGGATGCCCTGCGGGAACGGACCGTCCGGAGGGGATGAGCCGCGTCCTCGGGCGCGCTGTCACAGGGCTCCTGCTCTGCCTGACTGCGCTGTTCGCTCTCCAGTTCGCGAGCGCCGGCTCCGCCGCTGCTGCTCCCGTCCCGATCCCCGGGCCCGGCGTCGTCACCATCACGGCGCCGACGGCCCCGGCCGCCCCGGCCGCTCCCACCGCGCCCAACCCGGGTGCGGACGGCGTCACCGTCGACCTCGGCGGGCTGACCGACAAGCCGAGCACGTCGATCACGGTCATCATCGCGATCACGCTGCTGTCGGTCGCGCCGGCGCTGCTGCTGATGATGACGAGCTTCACCAAGATCGTCGTGGTGCTCTCGCTGACCCGCAACGCGCTGGGTCTGCAGGGCATCCCGCCGAACCAGGTGCTCGCCGGCCTGGCGCTGTTCCTGTCGCTGTTCGTCATGGGCCCGGTGCTCTCGCAGGTCAACGACACCGGCATCCAGCCCTACCTGAACGGGACGAAGTCCCAGACGCAGGCGTTCAACGACGGCGTGCAGCCGCTGCGGGAGTTCATGCTCAACCACACCCGCAGCGACGAGCTCGCGATGCTCTCGCAGGTCGCCAACCGCGCGCTGCCGGAGACCCGCGAGGACGTCGAACTGACGACGCTGATCCCGGCCTTCGTGCTCTCGGAGCTGAAGAGCGCGTTCATCATCGGCTTCGTCATCTTCGTGCCGTTCCTCATCATCGACCTCGTCGTCAGCGCGGCGCTGATGTCGATGGGCATGATGATGCTGCCGCCGGTGATGATCTCCCTGCCGTTCAAGATCCTGCTGTTCGTCCTCGTCGACGGCTGGGCGCTGATCATCACCGCCCTCGTCCAGAGTTACGGTTGACGAGGGAGATCTGATGGTGAATCAGGCCCTGACCGACACCCAGGTCATGTCGATCGGCCTCCAGGCGATGATCGTGGCGACCAAGCTGTGCGCGCCGATCCTGGTGACCGCGCTGGTGATCGGCTTCGCGATCTCGCTCTTCCAGTCGGTGACGATGATCCAGGAGGTCACGCTCTCCTTCGTCCCGAAGCTGATCGGGGTCGGGGTCGCGTTGCTGATCAGCGGCAACTGGATGCTCTCGACGATGATTACGTTCACCGAGCAGCTCTTCGAGCAGATCCCGCAGCTGCTCGCGTCGGGGTGACGCCGTGGCCCTCGAGTTCGCGATGCCGACCCTGCTCGGGCTGCTGCTCGGCTCGGTCCGGTCGGCGGCGTGGCTGCTGGTCAGCCCGCCGTTCGCGACGCGCACGATCCCGGGCACGGTCAAGGCGATGCTCGCCGTCGCGCTCGCGCTGCCGGTCGCCTCGCAGATCGGTCCCGCGATCCCCGAGCTCTCGACCGGGGGGCTGATCAGTGCGATCGTCCTGCAGGTCGTCACGGGCGCGGCCCTGGGCTTCGTGACGTACCTGCTGTTCGCGGCGATCCAGGCCGCCGGCGACCTGATCGACCTGTTCGGCGGCTTCACGCTCGCGAGCGCCTACGACCCGATGTCGATGTCCCAGAGCTCGATCTTCGGCCGCTTCCATCAGCTGCTCGGTCTGACGCTGCTCTTCGTCACCGACGCGCATTTGTTGATCGTGTCCGGGTTTCTGCGCTCCTACGACGCCATCCCGGTGACCGAGGGCGTCGCGCTCGACGCGACCGCCGACGCCGTCCTCAAGGGCGTCACGCAGTTCTTCCTCGCGGCGCTGGAGATCGCGGGCCCGATGATCATCGTGCTGTTCCTGGCCGACGTCGCACTCGGTCTGCTCACCCGTGTCTCGCCGCAGCTGAACGCGTTCACCCTCGGCTTCCCGCTCAAGATCTTCCTCACGCTGGCGCTGATCGGGTTCACCTTCCCGCTGCTGCCGGGCGCGATCGACGGTCTGTCCGACGCGGCCACCGACGCGACGCTCTCGCTGTTCGGAGGTGAGAGCGGATGAGTGGGGGCAGCGACGGCGACAAGACCGAGAAACCGACACCGAAGAAGCTGCGCGAGGCCCGCAAGGAGGGCCAGATCCCGCGCTCGCAGGACATCGGCGCCTGGGCCGGTGTGCTCGCCGCGTGCTACCTGCTGCAGTTCACGATCCACCTCGCGAGCCCGCGCCTGCGCGCGCTCTTCCACCGGATCAGCCAGCTCATCGCCGAGCCGACGGAGGAAGCGGCGCTCGCGCTGTTCGTCGACGGGTTCCGCGACATCGCGATCATCCTCGCCCCGCTGATGCTGGGCCTGGCGGTCGTGACGTTCGCCGCGTCCGCGGCCCAGGGCGGTATTCACCTCGCGACCAAGCACGCGAAGCCGAAGTTCAAGCGGATGAACCCGATCCAGGGCTTCAAGCGGATCGCCGGCCCCCAGGCCGGGTGGGAGGCCACGAAGACCGTCCTGAAGACGACGATCGCCGCGCTCATCGCGTACCGCGCGGTGAAGGGCACCTCGGTGCTGCTCACCTCCGGCGGGATGTCGCTGTCCGCGCAGCTCGACGTCGTCTCGGGGACGATGTTCGGCCTGATGCGGGACGTCGCGATCGCCGGTCTGCTCATGGGCGTCGCGGACTACGGCTACCAGCGCCGGCGCGTCGGCAAGCAACTGAAGATGTCGATGCACGAGGTGAAGCAGGAGCACAAGCAGACCGAGGGCGACCCGCACCTCAAGGGCGCGATCCGCTCGAAGCAGATGGCGATGAGCCGCAACCGCATGATGAGCAAGATCGCCCAGGCCGACGTCGTGCTGGTCAACCCGACCCACGTCGCCGTCGCGCTGCAGTACGTCCCGGATCGCGGGGCGCCCCGGGTCGTCGCGAAGGGCGCCGGCCACGTCGCCACCCGGATCCGCGAGGAGGCGACCAAGCACCGCGTCGCGATGGTCTCCGACGTCCCGCTGGCCCGCGCGCTCTACAAGGCCTGCGACCTCGACCAGGAGATCCCTGGGGAGATGTTCGCCGCGGTCGCCGCCGTGCTCGCCTTCGTCCTCTCCCTCAAGGCCCGCGGCAGCGCCGTCGGCACGCACAAGCTCCCGCAACTGCTGGGCCGGTAGATCGGGCAGGATCGCGGCATGGCCCTCGAACTGCGCCCGAACTGCGAGTTCTGCGACGTCGACCTGCCGCCGGACTCCCCCGACGCCCGGATCTGCACCTACGAGTGCACGTTCTGCGCCGCCTGCGTGGAGCACGAGCTCCACGACGTCTGCCCGAACTGCGGGGGTGGCTTCGAGAAGCGGCCGGTCCGCCCCGTCCGCGAGTGGCGGCCGGGGCTGTCGCTCGCCCGGCGGCCGGCGTCGACCGAGCGCCGCTCGCTCTCCTACCCGAAGGACGAGATCGCCGCGTTCAGCACGCGCATCCGGGACATTCCGCCCGCCGAACGCTGAGCTCCAGGTCCGGCTCAGGTCCGGGCACCGCGCGCCGATAAGAACGGCGCCAGGAGGGCACCGCGTACCACCCGCCACGGATTCGGCGTTCGTCGTCTCGACCGGGACGACGTCCGATTCGCGGAGGTTGATGACGTGTCGAGCCCCCCGGCTCTCCCGGGTCCGGCGGCCAGCGGACGTAACGGGAAGTCCGGCACGGTGCCGGCGGGACGACGACTGGCAACGGTCGGAATTCCCGTCGGCATCGTGTCGATCGTCGTCATGCTGGTCGTGCCGCTCCCGGCCGTCATGCTCGACGTCCTCATCGCGTCGAACATCGCCGTCAGCCTGCTGATCCTGCTCGTCGCGATGCAGGTGCAGCGGCCCCTCGACTTCGCCGTGTTCCCGTCGCTGATCCTGGTCGCGACGCTGTTCCGGCTCTCGCTGAACGTGTCCTCGACACGTCTGGTCCTCGACGACGGCTACGCCGGCAAGGTGATCGACGCCTTCGGTCACTTCGTGATCAGTGGCAACCTCGTCATCGGTCTGGTCATCTTCCTGATCCTCGTGGTGATCCAGTTCCTCGTCATCACGAACGGCGCCGGCCGCGTCGCGGAGGTCGGGGCGCGCTTCACCCTCGACGCGATGCCCGGCAAGCAGATGGCGATCGACGCCGACCTCAACGCCGGCCTGATCGACGAGGACACCGCCCGCAAGCGCCGCGAGGAGGTCGCCGCCGAGGCGGACTTCTACGGCGCGATGGACGGCGCCAGCAAGTTCGTCAAGGGCGACGCGATCGCCGGCATCATCATCATCCTGATCAACCTGCTCGGCGGGTTCGCCATCGGCGTCATGCAGAACGGCATGACGATGAGCGAGGCGATCTCCAAGTACAGCCTGCTGACCATCGGCGACGGCCTGGTGACGCAGATCCCCGCGCTGCTGCTCTCGGTCGCGACGGGTCTCATCGTCACGCGGTCGACGACCCGCGGCGGCATGGGCGACGACATCGTGGCCCAGTTCGGTGCACAGAAGCACTCGATGCGCCTCGGCGGCGGGTTCGTCCTCGCGCTCTGTGTGATTCCCGGACTGCCGAAGCTGCCGTTCGTGCTCGTCGGTGGCGCACTGCTGATCGCGGCGCAGCGGGTTCCGGACGCGATGGACCCCCGGCCCGAGCCGGAGGAGGCCGCGCCGCCGGTCAACCCCGACTCCCCCGAGCAGCTCGCCGAGGCGATGCGCATCGACCCGATCGAGCTCGAGCTCGCGGCCGACCTGCTCGACCTCGTCGACGCCGGGGTCGGCGGCGACCTCCTGGAGCGGGTGCGCGCACTGCGCCGCAAGGTCGCGATCGAATTCGGCCTCGTCCTCCCGCGGGTGCGCACACGCGACAACCTGGACCTGCCGATGTCGACCTACGCGGTCAAGCTCAACGGGGTCGAGGTCGCGCGCGGCGAGGCTCCGCCCGGGTGCGTGCTCGCGATCGGTGACGGCCTGTCCGGCCTGCCCGGCCGCGCGACGACCGAGCCGGTCTTCGGCCTGCCGGCGACCTGGGTCCCGATGGAGATGCGCGCCCATGCCGAGGTCGCGGGCGCGACGGTCGTCGACCGCGCGTCGGTGCTGACCACGCACCTCGCCGAGGTGGTCCGGGAGCACGCGTCCGAGCTGCTCGGCCGCGAGGACGTCCGCGCCCTGCTCGACCTGACCAAGCGCACGCACCCCAGCGTCGTCGAGGAACTGACGCCGGCTCTGATGTCGGTGGGCGAGGTGCAGCGCGTGCTGCAGGCGCTGCTCGCCGAGCAGGTCCCGATCCGCGACCTGGTCCGGATCTTCGAAGCCCTGTCGCTGCGCGCGAAGGTCTCCCCGGACCTCGACGGACTGGTCGCCGCGGTGCGCACGGTCCTCGGGCCGGCGATCTGCGCGACCCACCTGGTCGACGGGCGCCTGCCGGTGCTGACGTTCGACCCGCTGCTGGAGCAGTCGCTGCTCGAGACCGTCCGGCAGTCCGAGGCGGGCTGGTACCTGATGCTCGACGGCGCCCGGGTCGAGGCGATCGTCTCCGACGCCGTCCGCGCGACCGAGGCCGCCGAGCGGACCGGCCGCACCCCCGTCCTCGTCTGTTCGCCCCAGCTGCGCGCCGCCGTGCGCCGGCTGATCTCCCCGACCCTGCCGCGTCTCGCGGTGCTGTCCTACAACGAGGTCCCCGCCGGCCTCACGATCGATGCGTTGGGAGTGGTGACCGGTGCCGCGGTTGCTGTTGGAGGGTAGGTCCATCACCGAGCTGCTCGCCCAGGTCCGGGCCGAGCACGGCGACGACGTCACCATCGTCGCCGCCGAGAAGGTTCGATCGGGCGGGATCGCGGGCTTCTTCGCCCGCGAGTCCTACGCCCTCACCGTCGAGGTCCCCGGCGGCCCGGGCGAGGGGAACGCCTCGCTCATGCATGAGCAGGGTGTCGAGGGAACCGGGACGAATCGGGCACAGTTCGACCGTCTGCTCATGCATGAGCAGACGGCGGGGGCTTCTGCCGCAGCCACCCCCGCGGCGGCGGCGCAGGAGCCGGGGACGCTGCTCGACCTGGCCGCGGCGATCGACGCCGCGGAGGCGGCGGAGCAGGGCGTGGTGCTCGGGACCGCGCCGATGCACGCGACCGTCCAGCGCCCGACGCTCTCGACCGCGAGCCCGGAGTTCCAGTCGATCCTCGAGCGGCTGACCGCCCTGGACGCGCCGGGGGCTACGACGGGGCAGCCGGGGCCGGAGACCGCCCCGGTCGACCCGTACACGAAGCTGCGCGAGGCTCTGACCGAGATCGCCCCGCACCTCGACCTCAACTCCGGGGTCCCGCTGGTCCTCGTGATCCCCCCGGCCGCGCTCGCGGACCCGGCAGCGCAGCCGGCCCCGGCAGCGCTCGCGGACCCGACAGCGCAGTCGGCCCCGGCCGTGCCCCCGCAGCGCGGTCGGCACCGCCGCAGCCTGGTCTCAGAGCCGAACTGAGTAGCCGTCGGGAGCGTCGCCCCGGAACCACACCCCGCCACCGATCAGGGTCGGGTTGCTGTCCATGCCGAGGGAGAGCCCGGTCAGACGACGTGGCGCGGTGGGGTCCGCGACGTAGAAGCCCTCCACCATCGGATCGTCTGACTCGTCGCCGACCAGGAGCAGCCTGGACCCGTCCGGGCTGGCCGCGGCCGCCCGATAACCGGGCATCCGGGTGATCCGGCCCGTGGACAGGTTCAGCAGCAGCGTCGTGGCGTCGGTGACCACCCCGTTCCGGGCCGGTGCGGTGGCGGCGATCCACCCGTCCCCGGCGACCATGCGGGTCACGTCCGCACGCAGGGGGTAGGCCGTCGTCCGACCGCGACGGTCGCGGACGACGAACTCGTCGTCCGCACGGCCGTCACCGATCCGAAGCAGCGCGTGACGGCCGCCCGGCATCGGCACGATCCCGCGGACGTCGTCGCTCGACCGGAGGACCTGCGTCGTCGTGTGCCGGTCGAGGTCGAAGCCGACGTACCGGTGCGGCCCTCCGGACTCGCCGCCGTCGGCGTAGTACAGCGTGCGTCCGACGATCGCGACGCTCGTCGCGGCCGGACGCCCCAGGCCCGGGACCGGCAACAGGCCCCCGGCCGCGTTGACGAGTCCGAGCCGATCCTCGCCGCCCTCCGCCGCGGCGACGACGAGCAAGCCCTCCGTCGCGGCGACCGAGGAGACCCGCAGTCCGCGCGTGATGCGGTCAAGGCGGTACGGGTCCAGACGCAGGCCGTAGACGTCGGCTGTTTCCGGCGCGTCCGGCGTTCTGCCGATGACGAACGCGTCGTAGTCCGCCAGCACCGGGAGCCGACCGACGAGGGTTTCCCCGCTCAGCGACGAGATCGACGTGCTGTAATTCGCCCCCTCGGAGCAGCCGGCGAGCAGCCCCAACGAGATGACAGCCGTGACGGTGGCGACCCAGCGCCGACGTGTGTTCCCCATGATGTCCCCCCGGACGATCGAGCAGTTCAGTGATGACGTGCGGTGAGTGAGACTCGCGTCAGGAACGAACGCCTCCGCGGACCCAGGTCCCGCTGTAGATCGCGAGCCCCGGAACCGTCCCCACCTCGGTGACCTCTTGCGATTCCGGATCGATGAGGACGAGCGGGCTCGACCGCGGGTCACCCACCCGCCGAGCGAGCAGCCTCGTCCCGTCCGGGCTCCAGCAGACGTCCTGGAACCCGTCGATGCGCTTCGTCTTCCCGGTCTTCAGATTGAGCAGGATCAGGGCTTCCGGTTTGTCGCCGAATCGGTTGTCCGCCGCGTTGATGGTCCCGGACGTCCACTCCGCCCCGACCCCACCGCCGTACACGCGGACTCCGAAGGAGAGCTCACGTGCCTTTCCGTTCGTGCTTTTCAGCACGACGGTGGTCGGTGCGCCGACTACGTCCTGCACCCGGTTGTACAGGACTGCGCCGGAAGCGAGCGGGTACGGCGCCGCCAGGGTCGTGGAGCGTCCGACGACGGTCCGCTTCCGCTTCGCGAGATCGAAGGCCAGGAACCGGCGCGCGTCGGTGTCAACCTCCGGCGCCTCGTAGTGGAGGACCCCGTCGTGCAACACGGGTGCGAATGCGTACGGTCGGCCGAGCCCCGGGACCGGAACCAGGCTTCCGTCACCCTCGACAAGAGCGAGCCGGTCCGCGTCACCGTCGGCTGCGGCCACAGCCACGTGCTCGTCGTCGGCACTCAGCGTCGAGATGCGACGGACCGTCGTGATCCGCTCCGCAATCAACGGGTCGAACCGTAGCCCGTAGACGTCGGCGAACAGCGGATCGTTCTCCTCGCTGGCGAGCACGAACGCGTCGTAGGACGCAAGATCACGACTGACCCCGGGCGTGGTGGTGGCGGGGGCAGAGCTGTCCGCGTCGCTGTCGGAGCAGCCGGAACTGAGCAGCAGGACCGCAGCCGCGGCCGCGGTCGCGGCGCGTCGAACCCTTCCCCGGAGCGCGATCACGAAGTGCATCTCCCCCCGGAGAACCCACGGAGATGTCCCCCCGACATCGACCGCGCGCCGAGCTTAGGGAAGGGTGCCCGAATTGTCCTGAGAGTCCGCTAAGACCCTCCCCGGCCGGGTCCGAGGCACGTTCAGGCGGCGGAGAGCACCGCGTCGATGACGGCGGGGAGTTCGGTCTCGGCCCCCTTCTCGACGTAACCGCGGGCGCCGGCGGCGAGGGCGTCGGCGCCGAGCTCGGCCACGGCGGACCCGGACATCACGATGACCCGGGTCCGCGGCGCGACGGCGAGGAGCAGCGGCAGGGCCTCGAGCCCACCGAGGCCCGGCATCGCGAGGTCGAGCAGGACCACGTCGGGCTGCAGGAGCTCGGCGAGGCCGATGGCCTCGTTGCCGTCGCACGCACCGACGACGAGGTCGAACCGTCCGGTCCGCTCGAGCGCCGCGGTGACGAGCTTGCGCTGGAACGCGCTGTCGTCCGCGATGAGCACCTGCAGCCCGCACCACGTGGTCAGGGACCCCGGCGGGTCGAGGTGAGCCACGGCCTCCGCCGCGTCGGCACCGGTCTCGATCTGCGTGCGCATGTGCATCCGCCTCCCGAATCGACCCCGGGAGAGCTTCGGCGGACGCGGTGATCCAGTGAACGGGCCGATGGTCCCGACTCGAATCGCCTTGCCTGCACTAGAGATGTCATCTTCAGTGCAGGGGGCGGGCCCGACCGCAAAGAGCCGTTACGTCCGGGAAAATGGTCGCCGGAGCAACCACGTACGGGGACGCAAGCCGTGCACTGGAGATGTCATCTTCAGTGCAGGTCAGTGGCCGCGTTGGCGGGGGACGCCGAGGTGATCGTTGAGGTTCTCGACGACGACGCGGATCGCGCGGACGGCGTCGTCCATGCAGTCGAGGGTCCGCTGGACGGACGCGTCGGGGGCGGAGCCGTCGAGAGCGGTGCGGAGCATCAGCCCGGAGGCGAACAGCGACTGCAGGACGTCGTCGTGGACGGTCAGCACGGCGCGCTGGGAGTCCTCGAGGCTGCCGATGCGCTGCTTCGCCGAGCGCAGCGAGGCGTAACTGCCGCGGATCTCACCGACCAGCTTGGAGTTCAGCGCGACGAGGTCGCGGCGGGCCTGGTCGCGCTGCTCGTCGAGCTCGCGCAGGGAGGTGGCGATGCGGATCAGCAACGTCGAGGTCACCACGACGAGCAAGGTCACGAACGCCGCCTCGGTGACGCGTTCGTCCTCCCAGAACAGCCGCTCGCCCTGCATGTGCAGGAAGGTCAGCGCCGGCAGGCCGAGGACGACGGGCGGCAGTGCCCGGCGCAGCATCGCCGCGCCGGCGTCGCCACCGGACCAGACCCAGGGCACCCAGCCGTTCTTCGTCCGCGCCAGCACGGCGAGGGCGAGCAGCACGACCGCGACCGCGGACGGCACGCTCATCGACGAGTGGGAGAACCGCGTCAGCGAATGGGCACCGTAGGTGTAGCCGATCACCAGGAGACCACCGACGCTGCCGGCGCCGATCGCGGCCAGTTGCCGCAACCACCGCCGCGTCGCGGCCTCCGCGACGACGAGGAGCAGGACGCTCACCGCGGTCGCCATCGACATCCGGCCCGACGGCCCGACCTCCAGGCCCGGGGCGCCGAGGTAGTCGGCCACGCAGGCGACCGCGAGCGCGGCGGCTCCGCCGAGGGCGAGTGTCCGGACCAGGCGCACCCGGACGAGGACCGCGACCGCCACCAGGACCACCGCGGCACACGAGGCGACCTTGATGTCGCCACCGTTCGGCAGCGGTTCGTGGAGAACCTCCACCCCGGTCGCGCGCCCGAGCAGACCGGACACACCGACCGCGGCCGCGCCGGCGGCAGCCGTCGCGGCCCAGCCGCCCAGGCTTGCGCGCCGTGCGATGCGCTCGATCATGTCTCCCCCGACTGCTCCTGGCCTGTCGCTGTGCGTCCCTCAACCAGGTCGGTTCCGCCGGATTCGACCTGATGCGACCAACGAACCGAACCTCCGGGACCTAAGTCACCTCAACCACTCCCCCGCCCTGCCGATCAGAGCGGGACAGGCACCCCAGGGACGGGGTGCAGACGCCCCACGGGAGTGCAGCGTGAGCGATCGGCCGGTGTTCGCCGACGGTTTGGACGACATCGCGCAGGAGTTCCTGATCGAGAGCTACGAGAACCTCGACGAACTCGACCGCGCGTTGGTCGCGCTGGAGCGCGAGCCCGACTCGCAGCCCCTGCTCGCCTCCGTCTTCCGCACGATCCACACGATCAAGGGGACGAGCGGCTTCCTCGCGTTCAACCGTCTCGAGGCGGTGACGCACGTGGGCGAGAACGTCCTGTCCAAGCTCCGCGACGGCGAGCTCGCACTCACCCCGCAGATCACGACCGTCCTGCTGCAGATGGTCGACACCGTCCGCGCGCTGCTCGCCAGCATCGAGACCACCGGCGTCGAGGGTGACATCGACGTCGACGCCGTCTCCGCCGCCCTGGCCGGCTGCCTCGAACCCGCCGCCCCGCTGGTCCCCGCCCCCCGCGACGAGGTCGAGCCCGCCGCCGCGCCCGAGCCCGTCGCCGAGATCACCCCCGAGCCCGCGCCCGAGCCGGTCGCGGTCGTCGAGCCCCCGGCCCCGGTCGCTCCCCTGCTCGCGGAGAACTCCACCGACCACGACGAGGAGAACGCGCGCCGCAGCGTCGCGGACTCCAGCATCCGGGTCGACGTCGGCCTGCTCGACCAGCTGATGCGCATGGTCGGCGAGCTGGTGCTGACGCGTAATCAGGTCGTCCAGTACGTCGGCGAGACGCAGCACACCGAGCTCCAGCGGGCGAGCCAGCGCCTGAACCTGATCGCGACCGAGCTGCAGGAGGGCGTCATGAAGACGCGCATGCAGCCGATCGACCAGGTCTGGTCCCGGCTCCCCCGCGTCGTCCGCGACCTCGGGGCGCAGTGCGGCAAGTCCGTGCGCCTCGTCATGGAGGGCCGCGAGACCGAGCTCGACCGGACCCTGCTCGAAGCGGTGAAGGACCCGCTGACCCACCTGGTCCGCAACGCGATCGACCACGGCCTGGAGGCCCCCGAGGTACGCACCGCGGCCGGCAAGCCCGCCGAGGGCACGTTGAGCCTGCGGGCGTACCACGAGGGCGGCCAGGTCGTGGTCGAGGTCGGCGACGACGGTCGCGGCATCGACCCCGCGAAGGTGGCGGCCAAGGCGATCGAGAACGGCCTGGTCTCCCGCGACCAGGTCTCGCGGATGAGCGAGCGCGAGATCGCCGACCTCGTCTTCCGGCCGGGCTTCTCCACCGCCCCGGCGGTGTCGAACATCTCCGGCCGCGGGGTCGGGATGGACGTCGTCCGCACGAACATCGAGAAGATCGGCGGCACCGTCGACCTCGCGTCCGAGATCGGCATGGGCACCACGGTGCGCGTCCGCATCCCGCTGACGCTCGCGATCATCCCCGCCCTGGTCGTCGGCCAGGCCGGCGACACCTACGCGATCCCGCAGGCGAACCTGCTGGAGCTGGTGCGCCTGGAGGGCGAGGCCGCGGAGTCCGGCATCGAGCACGTCGCCGGCGCCCCGGTCTACCGGCTGCGCGGGACGCTGCTCCCGCTCGTCTACCTCGACGAGCAGCTCGGCCTGCCGGCCCCGGCCGAGCGCGAGGCGCTGAACATCGTCGTCCTCGCCGCGGACAACACGCACTTCGGCCTGGTGGTCGAGGAGATCCGGGACACCCAGGAGATCGTGGTCCGCCCGCTCTCCCGTCAGATCAAGCACGTCGAGACGTTCGCCGGCGCGACGATCACCGGTGACGGCAAGGTCGCGCTGATCCTCGACGTCGCCGGCATCGCGCAGCGCGCGACGCACCAGACGGTGGCCGCGACCGCCGCACGCATGACCGAGTCCGAGCGCAGCCGCACCACCGAGACCACCCGCCTGCTGATCTGCCAGGTCGGCGCCGACCGCCGCCTGGCCCTGCCGATGACCGACGTGGCGCGGCTGGAGGAGTTCAGCGTCGACCAGGTCGAGAAGGCCGGCAACGCCGACGTCGTGCAGTACCGCGGCGACCTGCTCCGCCTCGTCCACGTCGGGCCACTGCTCGGCATGGGCTCGGCGAACGCCGACGCGGAGACCTACTCGGTCGTCGTCCACCGGCACGAGAACGACGCGGCCGTCGGCCTCGTCGTCGACAGCATCCTCGACGTGATCGAGGAGGAGGTCGTCCTCTCCGCCGTCGGCGCCCGCCGCGGCCTGGCCGGCTCCGCGGTCCTGCAGTCGCGGGTCACCGACATCGTCGACGTCCCGGCGCTCGTCGCCGCGACCCAGGAGAACTGACCATGAATCAGCCCCGTCAGCTCTGCACGTTCACCGTCGACGACCTCTACCTGGGCGTGGACGTCATGGAGGTGCAGGAGGTCATCCGCTACCAGGAGATGACCGCGGTCCCGCTCGCTCCCGAGGTCGTGCGCGGTCTGATCAACCTGCGCGGCCAGATCGTCACCGCCCTCGACCTGCGCCGGATGCTCAACCTCCCGCCGCTGGAGGGCGACGAACTGCCGACCAACGTCGTCATCCGCGACGGCGCCGACGAGGCGGTCAGCCTCCTCGTCGACCAGATCGGCGACGTCGTCGACACCGACCCGGCCGACTTCGAACCGCCCCCGCCGACCCTGTCGGGACCGGCCCGCGAACTCGTGCTCGGCGCCTACAAACTCCCGCACACGCTGCTCCTCGTGCTGGACACCGAACGCGTACAGAACTCCCAGCGACCCGCCGCGGCGCGGGTCTGACCCTCCCTCACACCCCACCGCATTCGCCCGCCCTCCCGAGGAGAACCGATGTCCAGCACCACCGCGAACAACCGGGCCCAGTCCGTGCCGGCTCCCGCCCGCAACGGTCGCTCCGCGCCGGCCAAGGCCAAGGCCCCGAGCGGCGAGCTCGACCTCGCCTCCCTCCGTTCGGTGATCGACAACGTCCCGTCGCGCGTCATGCTCTGCGACCGCGACCTGGTCGTCCGCTACGTCAACAAGGCCTCGATGGAGGGGCTGAAGGAGCTCGAGGAGTTCCTGCCGATCTCGGCCGAGGAGGTGCTCGGCGCGAACATCGACATCTTCCACAAGAACCCGGCGTTCCAGCGCGGCGTCCTCGCGTCGCCGGAGAATCTGCCGCGAAAGAACTACATCCAGGTCGGCCCGCAGACCCTCGACCTCGCGGTCCAGCCGATCTTCGACGACAACGGCGTCTACGTCGGCGCGATGGCGTCGTGGGAGAACGTCACCGAGCAGCTCGCCACCGAGGCCGCCCGCCGCGACGCCGAGATCGACGCCGCCGCGGTCAACAAGGTGCTCGCCGGGCTCGCCGGTGCGCGCAGCAACGACGAGGCGATCCAGCTCGCGCTCGACGCCGTCCGCGAGTCGTACGAGTGGGCGTACAGCTCGTTCTGGGCGCTCGACCCGAACGACCGGACGCTGAAGTTCGCGCAGGAGTCCGGCAACGCCGGCGAGGAGTTCGCCCGCGTCACCCGGACCGCCTCGTTCAAGGAGGGCGTCGGCCTCTCCGGGCGCGCGTGGAAGAACCGCGACCTGTTCTTCACCCCGGACATCGGCGAGATGACCGACTGCGTCCGCGCCCCGATCGCGCAGCGCGTCGGCGTCAAGTCCGGCGTCTGCTTCCCGATTCTCGTCGACGGCGAGGTCGTCGGCACGATGGACTTCTTCATGCTCGAGACGCTCGAGCCGAGCCCGCAGCGGCTCGACGCGCTCCGCAACGTGGGCCGTCTGGTCTCGCAGGCGATCGAGCGCATCCGCAAGGAGGAGGCCGACCGCGCCGCGGGCGAGGTGCTCCGCGCGCAGGTCGACCAGATGCTCGACGTCGTCTCCGCGGCCGCCGCCGGCGACCTGACCCGCGACATCACCGTCTCCGGTGACGACGCGATCGGGCAGATGGGCGAGGGCCTGTCCGCGTTCCTCGGCACGCTGCGCTCGTCGATGTCCGAGATCGGGCAGACCGCGCAGGCGCTGGCCGCGGCCGGCGAGGAGCTCTCCGCCGTGTCCGAGCAGATGATCTCCAACGCGACCTCCACGTCCTCGCAGGCCGAGTCGGCGTCGGGCATCTCGTCCGAGGTCGCCTCGAACATCGAGACGGTCGCGACCGCCGCCGAGCAGATGACCGCGTCCATCGCGGAGATCGCCCGCAACGCCTCCTCCGCCGCGGACGTGGCCGGCCAGGCCGTCGAGGGCGCCGCGTCCGCCAACCGCACCGTGTCGAACCTCGGCGACTCCTCCCAGGAGATCGGCAAGGTCATCAAGGTCATCACCTCGATCGCGCAGCAGACCAACCTGCTCGCGCTCAACGCCACCATCGAGGCCGCGCGCGCCGGCGAGGCGGGCAAGGGCTTCGCGGTCGTCGCGAACGAGGTCAAGGAACTGGCCAAGGAGACGGCTCGGGCGACCGAGGACATCTCGGGGAAGATCGAGGCCATCCAGGCCGACACGACCTCCGCCGTCACGGCGATCGGTCAGATCTCCACGGTCATCAACCAGATCTCGGACATCCAGAACACGATCTCCTCGGCCGTCGAGGAGCAGACCGCGACGACGAACGAGATCGCGCGCAGCGTCTCGTCCGCCGCCGGCGGCTCCGGCGAGATCTCCCGCAGCATCGGCACCGTGGCCGAGGCGGCCCAGAGCACCCGCCAGGGCGCCGAGGACAGCCAGCGCGCCGCCGCCGAACTCGCGGCCATGGCCGCCGAGCTGCAGCGCCTCCTGGGCCAGTTCCAGTTCTGAGCCCACGCACGCGAACCAAGCCCGCACGAGCACCCCTTTCCGGAGGAGCCACATGCCACCGATCCGCGTCCTCGTGGTCGACGACACCGTCGTCGTCCGCCGGCTGGTCGCCGACGTGATCGCCGGGGCCGAGGGCATCGAGGTGGTCGGGACGGCGGCGCACGGCCAGCTCGCCCTGGACCAGATCCCGGTGTGCAAGCCCGACGTCGTCACGCTCGACGTCGAGATGCCGGTGATGGACGGGCTGGCCACGCTCGCGGAGATCCGCAAGCGCTGGCCGAAGCTGCCGGTGATCATGTTCAGCACGCTCACCTCGCGGGGGGCGTCGGCGACGCTCGACGCGCTCGCACTCGGCGCGAACGACTACGTCACGAAGCCCACGGCGCTGCGGGACCGGGAGGCAGCGTTGGCCGCAGTGCGGTCGTCGCTGGTCCCGCTGCTCAAGCTGTGGGGCCGGGTCGGCGCTGCGGACGCTCGGCGGAGTGCCGCCGGGCCGACCGCGGCGCCGGCCCCGGACCGGACGGTCCCGGCGGCGCCGGTGGCCCCCGCCCCGCGGCAGCCGGAGCTCGACGGCCGTCCGCCGCTGGGCGTCGTCATCGGCGTCTCCACCGGTGGCCCGGTGGCGCTGTCCACCGTGGTCCCGGCGCTGCCGGCCGACCTCGGCGTGCCCGTGGTGATCGTCCAGCACATGCCGCCGGTGTTCACCAAGCTGCTCGCCGAGCGGCTCGACGCGGCCAGCCCGCTCGACGTCGTGGAGGCGGCGGACCTGATGCCGCTGACGCCCGGCCGGGTCTACATCGCGGCCGGTGGCTTCCACCTCACGATGACAACAGTGCGCGGCATGCAGGTCCTCCGGCTCGACGACGGGCCGATGGAGAACTCCTGCAAGCCCGCCGTGGACGTGACGCTCCGTCACGCCAAGGCGCTGTGGGGCCCGCGGACCCTGACGGTGATCCTCACCGGCATGGGCAGCGACGGCCTCGCCGGAGCGCGGGACCTCCGCGCCGCCGGCGGCCGGGTGATCGCCCAGGACGCCGAGACCTCGGTCGTCTGGGGCATGCCCGGCGCGGTGACCAAGGCCGGCGTCGCCGACTCGGTCCTGCCGCTGTCCCGCATCGCGCCCACCATCGTCGACACGGTGCGCGGCGCCAGAACCGCCGTCCCGACGGCCGCCGGAGTGCTGAGATGACCTCCACCACCGTCACCGAGGCGAGCGCCGCCGACCTGAAGGTCGTCGCGCAGTTCGTCGAGAGCCGCTCCGCGATCCTCTGCCCGGAGGACAAGTACTACCTGTTCGAGGCGCGGCTGCGCCCGGTTCTGCGCAAGCACGACCTGCCCGGTCTGACCGAGCTGGCCGCCGCGCTGCGCAAGGGCCCGCCGCCGGCGCTGGCCGAGGCCGTCATCGAGGCGATGACCACGAACGAGACCTCGTGGTTCCGCGACGTGCACCCGTTCGACGCGATCCGCACCGGGATCCTTCCGGAACTGATCGCCGCGCGGCAGAGCACGCGCAGGCTCGCGGTCTGGAGCGCGGCGTGCTCGACGGGGCAGGAGCTCTACAGCCTCGCGATGATGCTCGACCTCCAGTTCCCCGAGGTCGCGGGCTGGGACGTCGCGCTGCACGGCACCGACATCAACCTCGAGGTGCTCGCGCAGGCGAAGGCTGCGCGGTACTCGGCCCTCGAGGTCAACCGCGGGCTGCCGGCGCAGTACCTCGCGCGGTACTTCGAGCGGGAGGGCGCGTCCTACGTCCTCGCCGAGCGGGTCCGTTCCCGGGCGACCTTCACCCAGCTCAACTTCGTCGGGCCTTGGCCGGTGCTGCCGCGCTTCGACCTGGTGCTCTGCCGCAACGTGCTCATCTACTTCGACATCGAGGTCCGGGCGCGGATCGTCCGGAAGATCCGCGACACCCTCGCCCCCGGTGGCTACCTCGTGCTCGGCAGCTCCGAGACGTCCGTCGGAGACGTCGACGGCTTCACCCGCGTCGTGTTCGGGCGCACCACCGTCTACCGAAAGGAAGCCCGCTGATGCTGGCCATGGTCATCGACGACTCCCGGGCGATGCGCGCCATCCTCCGCCGGATCGTCACCGAACTCGGCTTCGAGTGCACCGAGGCCGGCGACGGCCAGGAAGCCCTCGACAAGATGCGCGCCGGTGAGGTCCCCGAGCTCTGTCTCGTCGACTGGAACATGCCGGTCCTCGACGGTCTCTCGTTCATCCAGGCCGTCCGCGCGACGGCGGAGTGGCGCAACATCACGCTGATGATGGTGACCACCGAGGGCGAGCAGGCGCAGATCGTCCGCGCCCTCGCCGCCGGCGCCCACGAGTACGTCATCAAGCCGTTCACGCCGGACGCCATCGAGGAGAAGCTTCAGCTCCTGGGGCTGGTGGGGGTGCGCGCATGAGCACCCTGATGCTCGCGACCGACGAGCTCCGCGGCCTGATCGACGACATCTGGACCTCGCTGTTCGAGACCCCGCTGGACCAGGACGCCCCGATGCCGGACGACCCGGTCACGGCCTTCGTCGACATCAGCGGCGGCTGGCAGGGCCGCGTCCTCGTCGCCACGACGACCGAGGGCGCGCTGGCGCTCGCCGCGCACATGCTGGCCGTGCCGGAGTCGACGGTCCGCGAGGCCGACCTCGCCGACGCGATCGGCGAGCTGGCCAACATCGTCGGCGGCTCGGTGAAGTCCTGCGTCGACGGGCAGTCGACGCTCTCGCTGCCGAACGTCTCGCGCTTCGCCCCCGGTGCGCCGGGGCCGGACGCGCTGCAGGTCCTCGCGACCTGGCACCACCACCCGCTGTGCATCCGGGTCGCACCCGCGCGCCCGCTGATCCCCGCCCGGCGATCCAGTTCTGAAGGGAGCACGTCGTGAAGGTCCTGATCGTCGACGACAGCCGGGTGATGCGCCAGATCGTGTCGCGCACTCTCCGGCAGGCCGGCTTCGACGACCTCGATCTGGTCGAGGCCGAGAACGGCCGCCAGGGTTGCGAGCAGGTGCGCTCCGAGCGCCCCGACCTCGTCCTGTCCGACTGGAACATGCCCGAGATGAGCGGCATCGAGTTCCTGCGCAACCTCCGCGACACCGGGGACCAGACCCCGTTCGGCTTTGTGACCAGTGAGGGCACCGCCGAGATGCGCGAGACCGCGACCGCCGCCGGGGCCCTGTTCCTCGTCGCCAAGCCGTTCACGCCCGAGGCGTTCGCCGAGGTGCTGTCCCCCGTCCTCGGTTAGGAGTCTTCCGCCATGGCCACCCTGGTCCTGCCCAGCCCGAAGGACGTCCGCGACCTGGTCGAGGGCCTCCTCGGGCGGGACGTCACCGTCTCCCCGGGCCGTCCCGTCGTCCCCACTGCGGACGTGCGGGCGGCCGTCGGCGTCTACGTCGACGACAACCTCAACCTCGCCGCCGCGGCGGCCGCCGACCTCCCGTTCTGCGCGTTCGCCGGCAGCGCCCTGGGCCTGATCCCGGTCGCGCACGCCGAGGGCGCGTCCGAGGAGGGCCTCACGGCCGCGATGTGGGAGAACTTCGCCGAGATCCTCAACGTCGGCGCGGCCCTGCTCAACCGCGACGGGGCCGCCCACCTGCGGCTGTACTCGACGACGTCCCCCGCCGAGCTCCCAGCACCCGACGTCGCCGAGCTCCTGCGCGGGTTCGGCAACCGCATCGACCTGACGATCGACATCGCCGGCTACGGCGCCGGCTCGCTCTCGATCGTCCGGAAGGCCTTCTGACCCTCGTTGCGTCGCTGTGTCAGTCGTGCATCGGCGGCGGGATCTTGAGGTGCTTGCTCAGCTCCGCCTCCGCCGCCGGGTCCGACCCGGCCGCCTCGCGGTTGGCCTGCTCCAGCGCCCGGTAGACCTCTTCGCGGTGGACCTTCACGTCCCGGGGCGCGTCGATCCCGATCCGGACCACGTCCCCACGCACCTCGAGCACCGTCACGACGATGTCGGAGCCGATCATCACGCTCTCGCCCTGGGAGCGACTCAGCACGAGCACCCCTGGTCCCCTTCCCTGGGAGGCGGCGGCACTTCCGTGCGCCGCGCCGTCTGTCCGCGAGCTTAGGGGACGTTGCCCGTGCGTCCGACGATCTGGTCGCTATTGCAACGACTTCTTCGGCCGCATCGCTGCCAAGAAAGGGTGACACCCCTTACTCCGCAGTAAGGGGTGTCACCCCTTTTTTACAGCGGGGAGGGGGCGAATCCGCTTCTGCACCGCGGCGAGGACGGGGGCGAGGGCGGCGGGATCGGGGTAGGACTCCTGGCTCCCGTAGCCGGTGACGGCGCAGGTGGCGGCGGCGACGGCGGAGGCCGCGGCGTCGAGAGCGGACCGGCCGGCGAGCAGGGCGACGGCGAGGGCGCCGGCGAAGGCGTCCCCGGCGCCGGTGGCGTCGACGACCTCGGCGTCCGGAGCCTCGATCAGCGTCACCCCGTCAGCGGTGGCTGTGACGCAGCCACCGCCCGCGAGCTTGACGTGGACGACGGCCGCGCCGCGCGCCCGCAGAGCTTCCGCCGCCCGGGCAGCCTCCGCCGGCCCGGACACCGCGATCCCGGTCAGCTCCTTCGCTTCGGTGTGATCGGGCGTCAGATGATCGGTCAGGGCCAGGAGCTCGTCGCTCACCCGCGTCGGAGGTGCAGGGTCGAGAACCGTGACGAAGCCCCGTTCCCGCGCCGCCTCCAGGGCCGCCCGCACCAGCGCGACCGGGACCTCGCAGTCGACGGTCACGACGCTGCCGTCGGGGGCCGCGTCGACCTCGAGCGCGACCTTGGCCTCGTCCTCACCCCAGGCGTCGTTGGCGTTCGGCACGCGCAGGATCGTCTTTCCCCCGTCGGCGGGGACGACGATGCTCGCGTACCCCGTCGGGCCCGGCCGTCGGCGCACCGCGCGCAGGTTCACCCCCGCGGCCTCGGGTCCACGCAGCGCCTGGGCGGCCAGGTCGTCGTCCCCGACCCCCGCCAGCAGCCGGGCCGGCGCTCCGAGCCGGGCTGCGAGCACGGCACGGTTCCCGGCCTTCCCACCCGAGGTCCGCAGCAGCGAGTGCGCCGCGAGGCTCCCCGGGCCCGCGGGCGAGCTCTCGGTCCGGACGACGAAGTCGGCGTTGACGCTGCCCAGCGCGAGAACGGCACCCATGACGGGCCCCTACCCGGGTAGACGACGGGAATGGGCAACACGCGGCGGATCGCGCTGGTCGGTCTGATGGGCAGCGGCAAGACGACGGTCGGCGAGGCGCTGGCGCAGCGGCTCGCCGTGGCGTACCTCGACAACGACCGGGAGCTCATCGCCCGCTTCGGGGAGACGGCCGCCGGACTGACGGCCCGTTACGGGCTCGACGCCGCGCACGCCGCCGAGGCCGCGGTCCTGCTCGACGTGCTCGCCGGGGACGGCCCCGCGATCGTCACCGCGGCGGCGTCGACGATCGAGAGCGCGGCGTGCCGGCGGGCGCTGGCCGAGCGCGCGTTCGTCGTCTGGCTCCGGGCCGACCCGCAGCATCTCGCCGCGCGCGCGAGCGCCGGCGCCGGCCGGCCCTGGGACGTCGACGTCGAGGCCCAGCTCCGGGCCCAGGTCCGCGGGCGCCACCCGCTCTACGAGCGGGTGGCCGACCTGACGACGGACACGTCCGACCTGGATCCGAGCCAGACCGTCGACCTGCTGGTGCGCCGGATCAGGCGGCGGACAACGAGGCCCTTAGCGGCAGTTCCGGGTCACTGAGCACGACCTGCGCCGCGCGCAGGGTCACGGTGTTGACGATGATCGGCGCCATCAGGTTCGCGGTCGCGTCGGCGATCGAGGCCCCCGCGTTGACGATGACGAGCACCAGCGCGTCCTCGGCCC